>JAZLII010000052.1:0-18696 GCA_045617275.1 Bacteroidaceae bacterium | reverse complement strand
AGGGGAAGGGACGAAGGAGCGGCGAGAAGGGAGGAGCGAAGGAGCGGCGAATGATATTCGCCTAAAATGAACGGGGACTCCTTTGGAGGCTTGACCCTTGATGCTCAGCTCTCGCTACTCGTACGGTCCCAATTCTCAATTCTCAATTCTCAATTTTAATTTTTAATTTTTAATTTTGAGGCTTTGCCTCGAGCCCGCTCTTGCTCGGCAGAGCATTCAAGCAAGCTTGATGCTCTGCTCTCGCTTACTCGCGGCCTTCTATTTACTTAGCCTGCCACCAGTCGAAGTCGAAGAGGTTGTCCTTCAGGCCTTGCTCACGTGCCATGAACTTGATGTAGACATCGTGCTTGCCCTTAGTTGCCTTCTTGTCGAGTACCTTCATGGTCTGCTGCTTGTCGCTGCTGCCAGAGATGACGAGGGTGGCAATGGGAGCTGAGTCCATGTTGTCGAGATGGATGTTGATGTGGCCAGGGTTCTTGAAGTTCTGGATGGCAGCGGTGATCTGCTTAGCACCCTTCTTGAAGTCTACCTCACGGATGCGAATCCAGTCGCCATGGTGGATCTCGGTGACATAGTGCTCGGTGCCGGCCATGTGGTCGAGCTTCACGCCCTGACTCTGCGACATGGTCTCACCCTCTACACGCTTGAAGGGATTGATGGTGCCGCGGGGACGTACGCCCTCCTTGGTGAAGGGAATGAAGGGGATAGATCCATCCTCATTGAACTTGAACTCCTCGATGGCGGTAGAGCGGTCGAAGCCACCACCACCGGGCAGAAGGCCATTGTGGTAGAACATATAGTCCTGACCCTTGAAGGTGATGTTGCCACCATGGATGGTGAAGCTGTTGGGCGCCTCGTCCATGATGCGTCCACGGAAGGTCCAGGGACCATTGACGGTAGGAGCGGTAGAGTAGGCCATGTACTCAGGTACGCCACCTGCGGGATAGACCACATAGTAAGTGCCGTTGCGCTTGGTCACCCAGGGACCTTCCTCATACTGCGTCATCATGCGATTCTTACCGATGCTCCAGTCCATCTTAGACTGCAGTTCGCCGAAGCTCTTGGGATCGGTGTATCCGGGCACCTCCTTGTAGCCGTCGGCAAAGGAGATCATGTCGTCGTTGAGCTTGCCATACCAGAAGCCCTTGTTGCCCCAGAAGAGATAGGGTGTGCCGTCATCGTCGATAAAGATGGTGGGGTCGATAAAGCCAAAACCCTTTGCCAAAGGACCACCGATGGCGTCCTTGTAGGGACCTTCGGGCTTGTCGGCCACAGCTACTGCCAAGGCGTCGCCACCTCTGGCGTCGTTGCAGCATACGTACCAGTACCACTTACCATTGCGCTCCACGGCCTGAGCCGCCCACGCCTTGTTGCCCTTCTGAGCCCATGCAAAGGTCTCGGTGCTGACGGGAGTGCCAAGGTAGGTCCAGTTGACCATATCCTCGGTACTGAAAAGCAGCCAGTCCTTCATGTGGAAGTTCTTGGCATTCTCCTCGTCGTGATCCACGAAAAGATAGACCTTGTCGCCATGCACATAGGGAGCAGGGTCGGGTGTGAAAAAGGTACTGATGACAGGATTCTGCGCCTTGGCGCTTGCTGTACATAGTACAAGAAGACTCAGTAAGGCAGTTTTTCTCAGGTTCATGGCAATATATAATGTAGTTAGTTAATTATCATATGCAAAGTTAAGTTTTTTTTTCAGAAATCAGTATATTCATAAGCATAAAAAAATAAAATAGTTCGGAATGACATGTTTAAGGGCAATACGAGTACTCTGGAAGCCGGGAAAAAGCAGGTTTCACGTATATTTCGGGCTATACCCCAAAAAAAGAGGTGAGCGATCATTCGCTCACCTCCTGTATCCGGTAATGCTTCCTGTCTTACTTCTTTGGCAAGGGGAAGTACCAGTTGTTGGTGTTGAGGAGCTTGCTGTAGAGCATAGCGTCTTTCTCACCATTGCGCTTAGATACACGCTCAGCCAGATAGCTGGCGTCGCCACGGCGATGAGCTACACGCAGAAGGTCGAAGAAACGTGTACCCTCAAAGGCGAGCTCCATAGCTTCTTCGTCAACGATGAGGTCCTCGATGCAGTCCTGAACGATTGCCAGATTGCTGGCATCGTAGATGTCTTCCTTCGTAAGGGTCTTGCCATAGTTCTTTTGTGCCACCTCAATGATCTTGTCTACGTAGTTGTATACACTGCGCTTCTCGTCAAACTTCAGCAAACCTCCTCCGCGATAGTGGATACCTGTGGTGATGTAGGTACCTGTGGTGGGAGTGTTGTAGGAGAAGATTGAGGGCGAATTGGCGGTATTGGAGGTCTTGTAGAGTACCTCGGAACTGGTGCTGCTGGCAAAGAGGTTGCGAGTCTTCATGTTGAGGAAATCTACACCCTCGCTCTGAAGGCGCTCCTGACGGCTAATGTAGTCGCAGATGACATTGTTGGAGAGACCGGCATCGGGGTAGTCATAGTAGCTTTCAGCCTCAAAATCGTAGGTGGAAGTCCAGGTTGCAGGCTCCAGACCCGTCTTTGCTGCATACTTGAGGATCTCCTGCTCTACCAATGCATCCATGTCGTCACGATGGCAGACCTTGGCAGTGGGTACGAAGGTGTAGACAGAGTCGGTATTGTCTTCCCAGGTCACACTGATATTGCCCTGCGTGTAGATGGTATCCTTGATAGCATAGTGCAGTTCGGGATCGGGCAGCCAATTGTCGTTGTTGCAAAGGCCGTTCTTCAAGATGGCAAAAGCGTAACCGGGATAGCCGGCACGGTTGAGTGCTTCGGCATAGCGTAGCCATACGGTAGCCTTACGATAGATCATAGGATAGACCGTAGTGAATGCACCACCAGGATTCTGCTTGGTGACAAAATACTCCTTGTTGCTAACACCGTTGCCATAGTTCTGCATGTACTCTTGTACCCAAGAGCGACGTGCGTCTCCAACGAGAGTGTCGATGGTGATCACATTGTCAGAGCCCTCTACAGATCCTGCATCAGGAGCAATGTAATACTCGAAGGGAACTGCCATGCACTGAGCGACATATCCATCACTGGCACGCAGCTGCTTTACATCATACTGAGGTGTGAGCTTCACACCTGCCACCTGTGCTGTGTCGCCCTCTCCACTGACGCGGATTTCACTGGCAAAACCGAAGAGTTCGTTGACACCGCGAAGCACTGTGCCCCAAAGTTTGTTGGTGCTAGAAGGGATAGCAGTAATGGCTTCGGTGGCCTTGCTCCAGGCATCCTTCTCTGTCCAAGGTGTGCCATTGTGCTGGTATGCGGGCTTGTCCATTCCTTCACCGGTGAAGCCGTAGCTGTTGTAGCCTCTGGGGAGTGGACCGCCGGGGCGTTGCTCGTTCTTGGGAGAGATGAAGTTGTAGTAGCATTGAGCAGCCTTCTCACAGCTCTTGGGGTCGCCCTTGGCCAGATAGAGGTCGCCGAGGATAAGGCTGATGGGAATCATGCACTTCTCGCTGTGGCATACCTTGTTGGTACGGCCGTATACATCATACTGGGGGAATCCATATTCCTGCTCCACAACGTACATCTGCTCCAGTTCAGGTGCCAGCAGATCGGCAAGGTTGTCGATGGTGGCTGTGGGATGGTTGGGATCCTCCATGAACTGATTGATGGCATCTGTGTTGAGCAGGGTCTTCGTGTAGAAGGGAACTTCGCCATATACTTGAACCAATTGCAGGTAAACCCAAGCGCGGATGGCACATACCTGGGCATACTCCTTGAGCATGTAGGGCTTGAGTGTGCCCGTTGTGCGGATGGTGTCGCAGCTAGCCAGATAAGCATTGCAACCATTGATGATGTGATAGTAGTCACTTGCCTGCAGATAGCGATTGCTACCATCTGTAGCCCGGCCCATGTCGAAGTTGAGGATGGTGCTGATGGAGTCGCTCAAATAGGTTGTACCTGAGACAAGATCACCACGGCATTCACCGAGAACGACATAGCGCTCACCGACATTCTGCAGAGAACGGAGAATGCCCCAGTAGCTGTAGAGGGTGTCCTGAGCCACTTCGTAGGAGTGGCGCTCACTGTTGGGCGAGAGCATGTCCTCGCAAGAGGTTGTGATTGCTCCCAAACCGAGACAGCTGATGATAAGGGCAATTATTGATTTTCTTTTCATTGTCTTTAGTATTTTGTTTTCTTTTCTAGAGGTTCTAGATATTCTAGGTGTTCTAGATGTTCTAGAATCTCTAGTGAGATAGGTTCTTGATTAGAGGTTGAGGCTAACACCGATGTTGAAACTGCGACCTGAGGGGATGAGGCCGGTGTCGATGCCCTGATAGAGGCTGCTGTTGCGGCATGAAGTCTCAGGATCGGTGCCCAGATACTTGGTAAGTGTGAAGATGTTGTTGCCCTCAGCCCATACCTTCAGGCCCTGCAACCAGTCGTTGCTGAAGGGAGCCGTCCAGGTGAGGCGAAGGTTCTTCAGTTTCATATAGCTTCCATCCTCTATCCAACGGTCGCTCATGCGCTCGTTGTAGCGCCATTCTTTGCTGTCCATGTAGCAAGCCTTGGGGATGAAGGTCTCCTGACCCTCGTGTGTCCAGCGCTTCTGCATAGCTGAAGTCTGGTTGTAGGTGGTGTTGCCACCCTCGAGGATGCTACGCTGGTAGTTGTAGACGTCGTTGCCCAGAGAGTACTTGAAGATGGCATCGAGGCGCAGGTTCTTCCAAGTGAGGCTGGTGCTGATGTTGCCGTAGATGTCGGGATTGGGGTTGCCAATGACAACCTTGTCGTTGTCGTCGATGACGCCATCACCATTCTGGTCTACGAAGCATACATCACCTGCCTGGAAGTTGCGGAACTTCTGGCTGGGATCTGCCAGACCGGTGGGGTAGGCGAGATGACCATTGTTGTTGTATACCACATTGCCGTCAGCATCGAGCAGGGTGATCTGCTGAGCAGTGGCCTGTGCAGCACTTGCAGCATCCTTGAAGACACCGTTGGTCTGCCAGCCATAGAAACTGCCAGCAGCGTGGCCCACAGCGGTCAGGACGTTGCTCTCACCATAGATGCCAGAGGTGTAACCGTTGATGGTACCTGTGGGCACGTAGGTGTCACTGGCGTTGTCGTAGGCATAGAGGCTGATGGTATTCTCGCTGGGGAGAGCAGTGATCTTGTTGTTGTAGTGTCCTACAGTGGCACCTACCTCCCACTTCCAGTCCTTGGTGTTGACCAAAGCGGCGTTGGCATTGACCTCAAAACCACGGTTGCGCATAGCACCCTCGTTGGTCCAGTACTTCTTCATACCTGAGATGTAGTTGAGGTCCTTGACGGTAAGCATATTGTCTGTCTTGTTCCAGAAGAGGTCGAGACCGGCATGCAGACGGTTGTTGAGGAAATTGCCCTCAAGAGCAACGTTGTACTTGGTCGTGGTCTCCCACTGGATGGAGCTGTTCTCTATGTTCTTCAGGTAGAGACCCACGGTGTTCTCGGTCACCTGCTGGCTCTCCCAGTAAGTACGTGCGGCATAGTAGTCGAGGTCGTCGTTGCCGCTCTGGTCTACACCTGCGGTCAACTTCAGATAGTTGATACCCTTGGTGGTCTTAAACCAGTCCTCGTTGCTGATGACCCATCCCAACTGCAATGAGGGGAATACACCCCAGCTTACACCACAGCACTGGAATCCGTCCTTCGTGTTGTTACCGAACTTAGAGCTGGCCTGAGAGCTGAGCGTGAACTCAGCGAAGTAGCGGTTGGCGTAGTTGTACTGAGCATCGAGGTAGTAGGTCATGTCGATCCAGTTGTCGTTGGTACCGCCATAGTTGGGGTAAGCCATGTTCTTGCTGTAGTTGGGCAACTTGTCATTCTCGTTGTTATAACCACGCATGAAGCTGTAGGAGTAAGAGTAGTTGTTGTATCTCCAACCACCCATAGCGCTTACCTTGTGTGCACCATAGGTGTTCTTCCACTCCAGACTGAGGTCGTTGTTGAGAGTGGTCTCCTTGGTGAACTGGCTCTTCAGTACTGAAGTGATGTCGCCAAGGTCGGTCAAGGTGTACTTGGTGGTACCGGCAATGGGGAGATAGTACTTCTCATTGTTGCGGTTCATCTGGTAGTGGAAGCGATCCTTTACACTGAGCTGCTTGGTGATCTGGTACTTGGGGGCTACGTTGATGCTGATCTGAGTGAGTTCTGCGTAGTTCTTGTTCTTACCCTCACCATTTTGCAGTACCCAGTAGGGATTGCGAAGGCTCTCGTTGATACCCAGTGAACGGGGGAACTTGAAGGGATTCTCCAGCCAGCGGGTATTGTCCTTGGCGGCATACTTACCTGCATACTCCTTAGAGAGCGAGAGCTGGTTGTTGTTGAACTCGTCCATGTACCATGCATAGGGGCTGAGCATAGGGCTCTGGATGAGACCCAGTACGTTGGTCGAACCGATGTTCTGCATGTCGTAGTTCTCACTCCATCCGCTGTCCATGATGTGGTAAGCATTTTGGTTGTAAGAGATGTCAAGCTCAGTGCTGATCTTGTCGCTGATCTTGATGTCGGTATTGAAGCGGATGTTGAGGCGGCTCATATCGTTGCCCACCAGGGTACCCTTACCTTGGGTGTATCCCAACGCGAGGTTGTACATACCGATCTCATCACCACCTTCTACGTTGATCTTGTAGTTCTGCACGAAGGTGTTGCGATACATGTCCTTCTGCCAGTCCGTGTTGTTGTGGAACACGTTGTAGTAGTAGTTGGGGCTGTCGTTGAGGAAGGCATCGTTGACGTTGTTGGTATTGTTGATGGTCACGTCGTTGATGGTACTGGTCATGTCGCCCAGGTAGCTACGGTACTGGTTGCCGTTGAGCATGCTGATCTTTTTGGGCGCAAACTCCATACCACCGAAGAGGCGGACGTTGATCTTTGTAGCCATGCTTCTGCCACGCTTGGTCTTGATGATGATGACACCATTGGCACCCTTGGCACCATAGAGTGCGGTAGCATTCTTCAGTACCTCGACGCTTTCGACGTTGTCGGGGTCGATGCCGGCGAGCACGTTGTTGTAATATCCTTCATGAAGAGAGGTACGTTCGTACTCGGGGTCAATGATATTGCCATCCAGAATGATGATCGGCTGAGCATTGGCATTGATACTATTCACACCACGGATGGTCAGATAGTCACCTATGCCGAGGAGACCGCCACGGCTCACACTGCGCACGTCACCTGCCAACTGGAGTTCCAGTTCACCTTCGATGGAGACACTGCTGCTCTCATCGATCATGGCCTTCTTGCTACTTGTGATGGTGGTGGCATCGCTGTAGAATCCACGGAGCTTGCTGCTCAGCATGCTCGCGTCCTGATCCGTAGTACCCTTCACAGCCAACTGCATGGATTGGTATTCGGGAGCGGTGATGTAGAGTGTATTGACAAATTTGGGGATGGATATCTCGTAGGTACCGTCCTCGCCTGTCAGTACGGAGAAACTGGAGTAACCCAAGGCACGTACGATGGCACCGCTCAAGGGAGCACCGGTGGCGTTGTCATAGATGGTACCTCGAACACTCTTCTTCTCATATTTTTTATCTTCCTTTGCGGCCTCTGCTGCACGCTTCTTGTAGACAACAACTGCAGTCTCGTCCTCCTCCTCTTGCTCCTGTGCCATGACGGGTGCGGTACCGGCAAGAGAGATGAATGTGAGACACATGCCGTAGCGTAGCGTCTGCTGAAGGAATTTATTGCTTATTTCTTTCATTGTGTTCATCTTATATATTTATAAGGTAGGGTTCTAATTATTCTTCTCTTTTCTTGACTGCAACGACAGTGTTGTCATCCTTGCTTACCAGTATGATCTGGTCGATGCAGTAGTCGTGGCTATAGCCAAGCTTCTTCTCTGCAGCCGATACGTCGGCGGTGAGCTCGAGTATGGGATAGCTGTGTGAGAGATTCTTGTAGGAATAAGGGAAGACGAAATCCTTAAATACCGTGAGGGTGTCCACCTTGGTACCATCGTAGTCGATGTACTCGTCCTTACCAGTAGTGAGAGATGTCTGCTTGGCATTTCCCTTGGAGTCTAAGCCATCGTTGTTGATGTAGTACAGGGTAGCCTTCAGCTTATGCTTTACGGGGATGGTGTCTCCGTCGACTATTTTACCGGTACCACGGCCACTGTTGTTGACGGTGAGTACGATGGCGGAGTCGTTGCTGGTCATGTAGTAGTTGGGTACCATGACGACCTTGATGTCGTAGCGGCCGCTCATCACGTCAGACTCTTTGTTCTCTCCATCGTTGCCCTTCAACTTGAAGCTGATGGAAGGCTTGCTGTTGTCGTTGGTGGGGAAGACATAGTAGAAGTTGTTGTGACTTACTGTACCAGTGCTGTCACACCACTGTGTGGAGTTGCTGAAGCTGTAGTAAGAAGGAGAGTCTTGAGCTTGGTTCTTCCAGTTCTCCTTGTTGTAGAATGTGGACACGCCTCTTGAATTTCCTACCTCAACGATTACGTCGGGCTTGTAGAGCTTGCTGGGGATGTTCCAATGGTCTGCCAGGACGCCGTATCCATTGCTCAACTTTACCTTCTTGCCATCAAAGATAGTGCTCTTCTCCCAGTTGGCATCTGAGCGCAATGTGTCACCGAAGGTGTTGATGAAATACTTGGCGCTTGCACCTTGCTCATCTGCAAACTTGTCTGCTGTCCATGTACCCTTGCGACCACCCTCGTTGGGCTGGATATTGACATTGAAGCACAAGGGAGAGATGATGTCCATGTTGATGCTCTGACGAGTCAGTGAGTCCTTGGTCTCTTCTGAAATCTCGCGGTTGGCTGCCATGTTGCGATCCACTTTGGCATTGTCGAGATAGTTGTCTGCGTACTTGTAGAGTGGCAGCAGCTTCTCGTAAGCCTCATTCCAGGCAGCATCTGTAGGGATGAGCATGATAAAGGAGCTATCCTCTGCCTCAATGTGTGCACCAAAGCTCTCCATGGACGTTAGGTCTCTCTCAGGATTGTTGATAGAGTTGCGATGTGTGCCGTAGAACATTGAGTTGGTCGTCTGGTAGGCGCTGTCGACGAAGGTGGGATATCCATTCTCGTCGGGTGTTCCTTCCAAGCTTCGGTTTTCATCGAAGTAGGTGGTGTCGTTGTCGATCACATACTCGTGAAACTTCGTGATAGCCATGTTCTTGGCATTGATACCATCCTTCATGTACTCGTAGAGGTTGTAGTTGAAGGGAAGGAGAGTCTTTGTGGTGTGTAGCGTACCATTGTAGGCAGAGATGTTGGTCTCGTTGAGTGGAGTACCAGCGAGTGTCTTCTTGTCTTGGTCGAAGATCATGATCTTGCCATTGAGCATACGCAGTGTGTCAACCGTGCCTGTAGATACGTTCTTTCGCCACAGTGCTATGCTGTTGGCCACAAGCTGCTGCTGTACGCTATAGCCGTTGGTCTTGGCAAGCTCCATCCACTGATTGAAGCTTTCTTCTGTGAATGCCTCATTCTCGGGGGCCCATACGGTAAGGATCTGGTCGCTGTTGAGCAACTGGTCGTAGGTGAAGTCCTTGCCGGTATTGTTGTCCTTCATGGGGTGCTCTTGGTCCTTGTAGTAGCGAGCAGTCTCGACGATGGAGGCAAAGCGCGACAAGTTGGGATTGCTCTTGATCTGCTGCCAGAGTGTCTCTGATACGGTAGAACCTGTCTCGCTACTGTTGTAGTGCTCGTCCCAGGTGTCAGAGCAGCCAGTAGCCATCAGAAGGACGACCCCCATCCCAACCTTCCCCGCGGGGAAGACATGGAATGTCTTGCTAATTGTATTCTTAATTTTATTGATAGCTGATTTCATATTATTCGAATATTAAAATCTTTTGAATTTATTTCGTCTTCTATCCCTTTCCTCATGCATTTGCCTCATGAGAAATGAGGGATAGGAATGTGGACTTTACCAGATATCCTCGGGCTTAGCGGGATTGTCGTAAACCTCCTTGGCACAAAACTCGAGATAGTCCATATAGAGATAGGTAGCAGGATCGTCGAGCACGGTCTTGAAACGGATGTAGTAGGTCTTGTCGGGATCCATCTTCTGACGTAGCAGGATACGGCGCAGACAGATGTTGCTAGCTCTCATCATGTTGCTTGTACCGGGACCTCCGGCTGCCATGATGTTGCAACCCTTCATGTAGTCGTTGTTGCGCAACTTTTTATCGACCTCGGCGTTGTAGTCATCATCCTTGGCATTGTCGGGCTCCCAGCCGATATCACTTACGATGTTGCCTCCCTTGGTGTGACGGGTGTTGTCACCACCCTGGCGCAGGTCCATGGGAATGCCCTG
This sequence comes from Bacteroidaceae bacterium, assembly GCA_045617275.1. Taxonomy (GTDB): domain Bacteria; phylum Bacteroidota; class Bacteroidia; order Bacteroidales; family Bacteroidaceae; genus Physcousia. The sequence continues at coordinate 8,412 of JAZLII010000052.1, read as the reverse complement.
AGCGTGCATGTTGTCACGATCGGAACCGAAGTATACCTGTACCATGGTACGCTTGTTACCACCACACTGCATGCCGTAGCGCAGCTCATAGGTACCTTCTCTGGGGATGGGAGGCAGCTCGAAGGTCACATCCTGAATGTTGCGGATGCTGAGCTCGTCGCCTTGCCAGTTTTGCCATCCCTTACCGCGTCCAGTCCAGTAGTTGAACTCTGTATCTTCCGTGATCCAGGCATTCTGGATGTAGCGGTAGGTATTGTCGGATGGGATGTAGACGTTGCGGTGTCTGTCATCCTCATTGGGATTGCAGCGAATATCGTTGTTGATAAACTCATTCCACATGGCAGTCACGTCGAAGCGGATGCGATGCTTCTGAAGTTCATTTCGTGTATTGTCGTCATAGGCGAGCAGCTTGGTGAGGGGATAAACCATGGCGTTGCGCAGGTCGTTATCACCCTGCAGGTTGGGCTTGCCCACTACGATACCCTCATTCTCTGGAGTACATGATATCTCGCTGTAGTCGTCATGCGGACCGTTGTTGAATTCGGGGAAGCGGTTGAGGTACACATCGGTGCTCTTATTGAGGCTATAGGCACGGCCTGCCTGGTAGATCTTGAGCAGACGACGCTTACCCATGGTGGTGTAGAACTCTTCCATGGGTACAGTCACAACCTTGTTGGACGTGGTGTAGCCTCTCTCGTTGTAGTGATAGATGAGGTTGGATACAGGCAGTCTGACGGGAAGGATGTGATAGGTCACAAACTGGTTGAGCAGATTGGTCGTAGACTTATAGTTCTCGTCATCCTTGGCATCGGCATAGATACCCTGTCCTGCGATGTATGATCTGATGTCGGAGATGCTGATCTGGTCGTAGGGCTTTCCGATGACCTGTGTCCAGAATTCGTCGGTCTCTAGGAAGAGTGTATATCCGTAGTAGCGATGCTGTGGAGAATAGTAAGGACCAGGTTCGCTCTGCTTCTCCACACTGGTGATCTTCTCGGGTATCTTGCCGCTCTGATAGAGGTTCTCGTAGACTTCATCCTTGATGAGGTCGAGTGTGTCGAGCAGTCCACATGCCTCTACGAGTGTAGACATCACGTAGAAACCCTCGGTCTTGTTCTCGATGATCTTGCGTATCCATGTAGAAACAGAGTTGTTGCTGGGGTTGATCACGCGATTGACTGCATGCAGTACACCGTTGATAGCGGGTATGTTCTGGTTGCGCTCGTCCACGGGGCATCCACTGACCATGTAGATGTCTTCCTTCTTGTCGTAAGTCACATTGAGCTTGCGGTCGTACATATTGGGGAGGCTGAACTCACCACCGTTCTCCGTGGGGAATGAAGAAGTCTCATAGGCAGCGATGTCGTCGCCACCGTCGATGATACTGTTGTACACGATGACCTTCTGGATGGAGTCGAGCTTGCGGGGTTCTGTGAAGGCATCCCATGAAGGCTCGTTGATGAGGCCCAGTGTCACCAGAGAGTCCAGGTAGATCTGAATGGCCTCGTTGGTAGGTGCAAAGCAGGTGAAGTTGCCACGAGCATTCATCAACTGTCCCACTGTTGACTTGCTTTGGGTGCTGATGGGTACGGTATATAGCAGCTTCAGATACTCGCTATACTGATCGTGCTTCTTGAGGTAGCTCACAATGGTCTCGTCTTTGAAGACATATCTGTCGGACATGTCGACGTGCTCCTTACAGCTCTGGGCAGTAAACATACCCAAACCAGCTACCAAGGCGAGAGCCATGTTTTTGATTTTATATAGTTTCATGATCGTATATTATCTTATATTATATTAATCGTACTTTGACTTGTTCCATACAGGATTCTGCTCCAGGTGTCTTACACCGTTGCCATCGATGCTTGCCTTGATCTCCATATAGTGGATGAGGTTGTAGAGTCCGTAGCGATTCTTGAATCTGTTCTTGAGCAATGTATAGTTGTCGCTGAAGGTAGAACGGAGGAAGTTGTCTACCATCATGTCTACGCCAACCTTACCATTGTTGACAGGTGAGGTCTCTGACCATTCGCGTTCGTCCTTGGTGTTGTTGATACCACCGGCGTGACGCTCAGCATAGCGTACGAGGTCAAACCAACGCTTGCCTTCACCGAGGAACTCAAGGAGTCTCTCGTTCATCACAGCCTTCTCGTAGCTGTCGGCCTTGGGCGCATTACCGAGTGTGCTGGCATTGTCACACTGGTTCAAGTTGCCACCGGTACCGGTCACATCTTCGTTGGGCTGTGCAGAGTTGGTACGATCGTCATTGCAATACCAGCGACGATGGATGGCGTTGACGTAGCGCATGGCCTCACCGTTCTCGTTGAGGGCAACGAGTGCCTCAGCCTTGATGAGCATCATGTCTGCCATTCGGTAGACGATCCAGTTGGAGTAGGTGGCGCCACCCTGGTCGGTGGTGATCTCCAGGTCTATGGTCTGCTTGGTCTCGGGCATGTTGGGGATCACCTTACACCACTTGAAGCAGTATGGTGCAGGATAGTCCGTCACGCTCGATGTGCTCTTCTTCCATGCAGAGAACCAGAGTCGGCTGTCGCGAGGTTGTTCCGTCACATTTTTGCTGTAGATGTCGGTGATGGCATTGTTGCTTACACACAGTCTCACGCCTTCTCCGTAGCCCCAGAGCTGACTGTTGATGGGGTTGCTGGCAGATGCTTCCTGTGAGAACTGCAGCTCAAAGATGCTCTCTTGGCTGTTGCCCTGACTGAAGATGGCATCATAGGCTTTCAGGCGAGGAGTCTCTCCCTTGTTGAAACCATCAAACTCGTTCTTGTACATGTCGCAGTTGGTCAGACCGTAGTTGATCTTTTCAGCCTGTGACTGGCCATACTTCTTGTTCTCCTCGATGTTCTGCTTGGCCAGTGCTTGCAGCGCCAAGTCGGCATACTCGCATGCCAGACGATAGTCACCCTTCACGGTGTGGATGGTGTAGATGCTGTCGCCGTTGACGGTCAGGTTGCGTACGCGTGAGTTGGGGATGATGTTGTTGATCATCACGGTATCCGTAGAGCGGTCAGTGTTCTGCTTCCAGCGTCCTTCGTGCAGAGAGGCGCGCCAGAGATACATGTCGCTCAGCATGGCATAGATGGCCGCATTGGTGATCAGTCCCTTGGTGTCGGACAACTGAGTGAAACGGTTTCTTGCCATTCCCTGTACGTTCTCAACGTCGAGGATAAGCGAGTCGAGTACTACGAGCTGGTTGGTATAGCCAAAGTACTGTACCTCCGTATCCTTGTTGATCACCTGTGTGGAGTAGGGGATGTCCTTGAATGCTCTCAGCAGGTAGAAGTAGTTAAGCGCACGGAGTGCCGTCATCTCTGCCTTCATCTGCAGCCATTCACTAGAAGTGAACTGCTTGTCGCGGTCCAGTACCTGCTGTCCATGCTGCAGCACCTTGTTGCAGTAGTTGATAGTGGTGTAAATGCTTCCCCACTCGAAGTAGGCATAGGCAGAGTCTCTTTCAAGATTGCCTTCGCGTATCTCCTTGAAGCGATCGCGATCGCCTGTGTTATTACAGCTGTTGTTCCACTCGTAGGCATCGGAGCGTATCTCACCCCACTTGGTCAGCTTCTCGAGTGTGCTGCACATATTCTTGTAAGCGGCGTAGCGCACACCTTCAAGGTCATTCTTGTCTTCCCAGAAGTTCTCTTCCACGATCTGAGTCTGGGGATAGACGGTCAGCCAGTCCTGACAAGAGGTGGTGGCCAGAAGTGCCACGCCAGCCAGGCAAGCTACCTTATATATATTTTTAAGTGTTTTCATTCTCGTTTTGATGCTTTAGGTTAGAAACCAACATTGATGCTTGCGGTGAAAGACTTGGCGCGTGGAGTCTTGCTGTTGTCGGTAGCCACAGCATAACCTCCGATACCCACCTCAGGATCAACACCGGTGTACTTGGTCCAGCAGAATACGTTGTTGATGGTTGCGCTGAGGTTGAGGCTCTTGATGCCGCAGGTCTTCATCCACTTCTGCTTCACATCAAAGTTGTACTTGCACTGGATGTATTGCAGACGCAGGTAGTCACCATTCTCCACATAGCGATCGCTGGGCAGCGAGTTGTAGCTTGAATAGCCGTTGCGTGAAGTCAGTGCGCGAGGTATCTCTGTGATATCGCCGTTCTGACGCCAGCGCCATGTGGTGGCAAAGCTCTGGTTGGTGTTGTTTAGCATACTTTCATAGTTGGCACGTGCCATGTTGACGATCTGGTTGCCGAGGCGGAAGTTGAATGAAGCGTTGAGCTCAAATCTTCCGTAGTAGAAGTTCACACCAAAACCACCATAGCACTTGGGGTTGGAGTTGCCCAGATATACCATATCGTAGCGGTCGATATTACCATCGTGATTGATATCTTCATAGATGGCGTCACCGCCCTGGAACTGATAGCGTGAGCCCTCGGTGTAGCAGTAGTACATGGGCAGAGGGAAGCCCTTGGCATCTGTCAGCATGTTGCCATCTCCGTCGTAGGCGATGGGGCAGGTGCTGACTTCTCCACGACGAGCGGCAGCGGCTGCTGTGTTGATGGGGTGGCCCTTACTGTCGTAGCCGGTACCCAGCAGAGAAGCCTCCTCTACGCTATTGAGTCTGTTGCCCTGAGCATCCACCTCTGCATAGCCGTAGGTTGCCCATGAGCCATAGGTCAATCCGTTGTGATCGTAGTCATAGCGATATACACCCTTAGACTTCAGACCGTAGATACTACCGAGTGCATTGTGTATCTGCACGCGCTTGTTCCAGCTGAGGTTGGTAGGTTCGTAGGTCTCGCTTCCATTCAGATTCTCCAGAATCAGAGGGTTCATCTCAGCCACCTCGTTGAAGTTCTGGCTGATGTTGCCACGCAGTTTCATAGAGAACTTGCCGACCTTGGCGATACGTGCGGTGTTTCCATTGAGCTCCCAACCCTTGTTCTTCATCACGCCGGTGTTGACGTAGTCGAGCTGAGAGAAACCGTTGGCACTAGGTATGCGGAGGCCACCCATGAGCAGATCTGATGACCTTTTGCCGTAGATCTCAAACTGCATGTCAAGCATGTCGTTGAGGATGGTAGCGTTGAAACCGAGGTTCCACTGGCTTGTCTTCTCCCATCTCAGGTTGGGGAGTGACAGGTTGCTGGGTGTGACTACGCTGTGGCCATTGTAGTATCCGTTGCTTGAGTACTTGTTGTACTGGTTGCCACCTGCACCACCAGTGTTACCAGTGATACCCCAGGTAGGACGGATGGAGAACATACTTACGTACTTGCTGATAGGCTCCCAGAACTTCTCATCGCTGACATTCCAGCGACCACCGATAGAAGGGAACGTACCATACTTGTGACCGCGACCGAAAGAAGTGCTACCATCGGTACGAACTGTCAGGTCGAGAGAGTACTTACTCTTGTATGAGTAGTGCAGCTGCTCCAAGAAGCTGTGACCACGCCAGTCACTGTTGCTGGCACCGGCGCTCTTCTGAAGTGCTACAACGGTGGGATCGGTGATGCCGTCGGGCACATTCCAGAGAGCCTGGTTCTGACTGCTGCTGCTACCCACGTGCATCTCGAAGCGGAAGTGTCCGCTCAAGCTGTGGTCCTGATTCTTGAAGTGACTGTAGTACATCAACTCGTGGCGAGTGGTGAACTCGAGTGACTTGTACTCGTCGTTGCTTACCTCATTGCGCTCGTTGTTGCCTACCGACGAACTGTTGTCGCCACCCCATACCCATGGCATTGTCTTCAGTTCAGCAGGGCAGAACTTGTCGTTGCTGGTGTTGTTGATGTTGAGCTGTACGTCGCCGCGATAGTTCAGCTGGTGCTGGTCGCGGTCCTTGCCCCAGAGCTTGTAGGTGATGTCAAACTGAGGAGTCAGGTTGTACTGCTTCATAAGCCACCAGGCCTTGTAGGCACGTGCCACGGGGTTGCCGTTCTGGAACATATCGCTCAGCTGCCAGCTGGTCATGGTACCATCGTTCTCCAGTTTGCCTGAGTTGGATGATGAAAGACCATAAGCAGGACGAAGCATGTTGAAGTAGTTGCCAGTGGGATTGCCCATAGCGTCATACTCGTAGATGCTCATGTTGGGCATGGCGGTATATGCACGAGAGATGACGTCGTTGCCGTAGTTCTTGTGGTTGTTGGTGAAGGTCATACCCACACTTGCATTGAACTCGATACGGTCGCTGACGATGTACTGCAACTTGGTGCTTTCGGTGAACTGGTCCATGGTCTGTCCGATGACCGAACCCTTGGACTGGTTGTAGCCGGCACCGATACGGAAGGTAGCCTTGTCGCCACCACCGGTCAAGCTGATATAGTAGCGATGCTCCTGTCCAAACTGCTTTACTGCTCCCAGCCAGTCGGTATTGTGGCTGAAGTGGTTGTAGATGTAAGGCATCTCAGTGTTGTAGTCCAGCTCGGGGATCTCTGTGGGGATCTGGTTGGGATTGTAGTAAGCTTCTTTCAACATCATGGTGTAGCCGTCGCCCCTGAGCATGTTGTAGCCATCGGGCTGCCAAGTGCCGTTGAATTTATATGAGAAGTTTACGCGCGTGGGACCCTTCTTACCTCTGCGAAGCTTGATCTCGATGACACCATTGGCACCCTTCACACCCCACTTGGCTGCAGAACCTGCATCCTTCAGTACGGTGATCGACTCGATATCCTCGGTGTTTACGTTCAAGAGGGTAGAGAACTGCTCCTCGTTGTCCATATCCTCGAAGTTGATGTTCTGGGCTCCATCGGGCAGCTCAAAGATGTGGTCGTCTACGACGATCAGAGGCTGAGCATTACCATTGATGGTGGTGGTGCCTCGCAGACGCATGGTAGTACCCGAACCCAGGTTACCCGAGTTGGCCACGATGTCGAGACCTGCGATCTGACCCTGCAATGCCTGGTCTACAGACTCGAAGGCCAGACCCTCGAGGTCATCCATGTTCATGGTGGAGACGGCACCTGCGTACTCACGCTGAGGGATCTCAAGTCCAGTGGTAGGAGCTTTCTTCTTTCCCACTACGTTGACCTCCTTCTTGGTCACTACGTTCTCACTCATGTTGATCTTGTAGGTGGCCTTTGTGATGGGCTTGATGGTCTGTGCCTTGTAACCCACCATCTTGAATATGAGAGCATTCTTGGCGCTCTTGATGGTCATGGAGAAGTTTCCGTTACCATCGCTGACGGTAGCGCTCACGATACGCTGATTGCCATCCACCTCCTGGATATTTACGCCAGGGAGTTCGCCGAACTCATCGCTTACAGTTCCGCTCACGCGTGTTATCTGCGCGCTGGCGGGGACAACAGCCAAAGCTGCTATCCATAGCATTAAAATTTTTATATATTTGTTCATGGCTATTCGCTTTTCTTAGTTACTGAATGGCAAATTCTTTCAAGTATTTCTTGGCGTCGCTAGCAGTCTTCCACGTGCTGTCGTGACGGCCATTCGTAAGCTTGATATGGTTGAGTACGCCAGGTATCTGATGGATGACTGCAAACGAGCTGCCATCGATGGTGATACCGTTCATAGTTTTGGCGTTGACAGGAGTCTTAGAGCAAGACACGTCTCTTGCCATCATGTTGTTCACCTCAGTGATGGTCAGCCACTGGCCATCGCTGTTGTCCTTCACCTGAAGCACACCTGTGTTGGGTCGCTTCATAGATATCTTGCAGAAGAGACCCTTGTCATTGTCGTAGCTTGCGGTCACGTAGTCTCTGCTTGTAAAGGTGCTGTTGTCCACAAACACGCTCTGGTCTGCAAAGTGATAGCGAACGAAGTTGGTCAGATAGGTGATCTTGGCCTGCAGGCGCAAGCTGTCTTCCAGGGTGCTCACGAAGCCATCCTCGTTGAGAGAAGCCTCGAAGTCAGCTCGGATGTCATCCCAGGTGGGAAGACCGTCGGCAATGGCCTGCTCGATGGCCTCGTTGGTGGGCACGAAGATGGTGTACTGATAGTTGCTGAAGAACTGTACGCCCTGGCTGGGGCCCTTGATGTCGGTGAAGATGGTGTATTTCTTCTTCTCGCTCTTCTTCTGGCTGGCTGTCAGGTTCTCGTCGACGAGTCCGCATTTCTCTACGATCTCCTCGTCGCCTTGGCAGAGGTTGTAGAATGCACTGAAATACTCAGAGTCCTCAGCGCCGTTGTTGGAGAGGATGCTGTAGACGCTTCTTGCCGAGGGCATGATGGGAGAATCCAGTACGTAGGTGGTACCGTTGTTCATGTTCTGCTCGTCATCTACATTGGATGCCTGCAGACCCTTGATTTCGGTAAAGGCGTTCTTGTTGGCATCAGAGATAAAGCCCTCGATGCCATCCTCCTCATTCTCTATCTGGTATCCACCCTGTACGCGTACGATCTTACCGTTCTCGCGAGTTACCTTGATGGCCGAGTTGTTCTTGGTCAGATAGTACTGGTCTATGTCCTTGTCCAAGTC
>JAZLII010000051.1:0-11358 GCA_045617275.1 Bacteroidaceae bacterium | reverse complement strand
GTGTGGCCGGCAGCCTCGCTGGGCTGGGAGTGGACGATGGGGGTGGTGTTCTTCATCGTGGGCATGTTTCTGATGTTTCTCTCCTCCACCGTCTATCACTGGCTGCCCGAGGGGCGGGCCAGGCGGGTGCTGCGCAAGTGTGACCACATCAGCATCTACGTGATGATAGCCTGCTCCTACACGCCCATCTGCATCGCCGTGGTGGGCGGATGGCTGGGGTGGACGATATTCGGCATACTGTGGGCCGTGGTGCTGGGCGGGACGGTCTACAAGTTGGTAGCCATAGGCCGGTATCCCCGCCTCTCGCTGGCGCTCTACCTGGCCATGGGCTGGAGCGGGGTGCTGATAGCCAAACCGGTCTACGAGCATCTCTCGCTGGCTGCCTTGCTGCTCATACTGACGGAGGGGCTGATGTACACCGTGGGCACTTACTTCTACGCTCGCGACAGCAGGAGGCACTACCACGCCGTGTGGCATGTCTTCGTGCTGCTGGGCGCCATAGCGCACTGGACGGCCATCTTGCTCGTCATATTCGACAGCCTGTGATCATCTTATGAAAAAGAAACAAGGACTGGAACCTGGAGCGGCTCTCGTCCTTGTCTTGTATTAGGATGTAGGGGGAATGGTCTTACTTCAGCTGTATCTTGAGGATGTTGACAGAAAAGGCGGGAACCTGGAACTTCACCGTATTGGTGCCCTGTGCCTGAGCCTTGGCCTGACGGGGATAGATGTGCTTGGGATCGGCCAGAGTGTTCTCGTCGTTGCCACTCTCAGAAGCGAGCTGGGTGAGGGTGACGCTACCGGCCTTGGCGGTGTTGATCTGGCAGTTCTTGAGGTTGAGCGTACCATCGGCACTACCCTCGCCCACGTTGACCACCTTGACGTACATCACCTTCTTGGCCTCATCAATGGTGGTAGTGGCATAGACGCCTTCCATCATGCCGCCCTTCTGGAGCTTGCAGGCAAAGTCGAGCTTGCCATCGATGTAGCAGTGGAGAGAGTCGCCATCGACGTCGATCTGAAGGTCATACCAGCGGTTGTTCTCCACACGGAAGCGCTTGTCGCGAGCAATGGTGGTCTTGCCACCACCAACGGTCTGCTCCACGTTGCTCTGTACGTTGTTCCAGCCACCGACATTGTACCACTGATAGTTCTTGGCATCGGTATAGCCTACCATCATCATGAAACCCTCAGCACCACCGGTCTTCATGGCCTGTACCTTGTAGGTATACTTCTTGGCACTAATCTTCTGGGGGCAGACAGAGATGGCGGGCTCTTGGTTGGACACCTGCTGATAGACACCGTCCTGCACCTTCCAGGTACCGTTGGTGAAGTTCCACTGGGTGAAGTCGCTGATGTTGGTGGTCTGACCATCCACGATGAGCTGTGCATTGCGATACTGTGCCTGGGTGTTCCAGGTAGCCAGACCCACCTGTACGGGCTTCTTCTCCTCGGGCTTGGCATTGGGATTGGTCAGCTTCCAGGTGTAGTCGGTCTTCAGTACGCGCGTACCGATATTATTCGGGAAGAGCTGCTGCACGTAGTAAGAAGGAGTACCCATGCAGTCGCGCGAGTTGAAGCGGATCATATCAGGACGCCAGCGGGCATCGTTCTCATTGACGAAGATGGGAGCGTAGGAGTTCATCACCACCACGTCGGAGTTGTTCTCCATACCCATCATATAGACGGCCTCACCGAGGGCTGCGTTGAGGTTGCCGATGTCACCAAACTGGCTCGTCACGGCATACTCACCCACATAGATCTTGTGCTTGTCGCGAGGATAAGAGTCGTACTTGTTGAAGCGGTCGGCAAACCAGCGAGGATTGCGATAGTAGTGCTCATCGACCATATCGACGGGGTGCTCGTTGCGCCAAGAAGGATTGTCGGTGCTCCAAGACTCCACGTTGCCGATGCACTTCACATTGGGATACTTAGCCTTGATGGCCTTGTAGAACTGTATGTAGCGCTCGGGATAGTGGTCGGACTGGTCGGAGTTGTTCTGCATGTTGAAGTTGTAGTTCTCATTACCGATCTCGATGTACTCGAGGTTGAAGGGAGCGGGATGACCGTTGTCGGCACGCATCTTACCATACTTCGAGGTGACGGGACCATTGGCATACTCCAGGGCATCCATGCACTCCTCTATCCAAGAGTCGATCTTGTCGTAGGGATCGCAACCACCGTGCCAGATACCCACGTTGACTACGAAGAGAGGCTTGGCACCGAGGTCCTCGCTGAGCTGCAGATACTCATGGAAACCGATACCGTCGCTGGTACGATAGCCCCAGTTGACATTGGCATGACCCTCACGCTCCTCGATGGGACCGATGGTGCGCTTCCAGCGGAAGGCATTGTCGGGACTCTGCTGACCCTCTACGAAGCAACCACCTGGGAAACGCATGAAGCGGGGATGCATGTCGGCCAGCATCTGGGCAAGGTCGGGACGCATACCGTTGGGACGATTCTTGAAGGTGGGTGGGAAGAGGCTCACCACGTCGAGCTGGAGCTGACCGGCCTTGTCGGCGATGAGCACGAACTCTGCCTTGGCATCGTCGCCTGTAGCGGTAAGCTCAGCGGTATACTTCTTCCAGGCACCACTGGCAGCAACCTTCACGACAGCCTGACCGAGCTTGGTACCATTCTTTGAGACGAGCTGTGCGGTGAGATTGCCATTGAAGCCGGCATCGCTCTTGGCAAAGAAGGAGAGCTTATACTTGCGGCCCTTGACGGCATTGATGCCCCAGAAGCCCTCGTTGCGCACACCGTCTCCAGCAGCAGCCAGGGTGACATCGAGCGCATTGTGCTGTACGCTGTTGAGGAGATTTTGCTGGGTGAGCTTCATCTGTGCGCCACCTACGGCCGACCAGTTGCTGATACGTGGAGCCTGAGGAGCCTGCTGACCATCAGCGCCACGACGGCGACCACCACGACCACCGGCAGCCATCAGATCGTCCTCAAACGAACGGTTGCGGATAAGCTCGGCATAGAGACCGCCATCGGCGGCATGATTGATGTCCTCGTAGAAGATGCCATAGTGGGTGGGGCTCACAGCCGGACCCTTCTGCAAGGCATCCACATTGATCACGACCTGTGCTGACAGGCTGGTGCTGACACCAGCGAGCAACATGGCCAGACAAATGTTTTTGGTTCTCATGATTTGGATAAATTTTGGTAAAAAAACTATTGTTTAAAACTCGATATTTCGATATTTCGATTGCTCGACGATTCGATATTTCGATATTTCGATGATTCGATCGCTCGGCAACCTCATCACCTCATCACCTTACGTGCACTTCTGCGGCCATCCCGATAGCGGGTCACCTCAAGATAGACTCCATCTCGTGGCAAGGCTCTTCGTCCATCCAGGGTATAGTAGGTCACCGAGACCACCTCATCGGCCGAAGCCAACGGGGCTACAGCATCGATGACATCTCCAGAAAGGACAGTGTCGTAGCGAGTGGCCATATTGGCCTTTCCTATGGACGGATGGTAGAACACGCTATGAAGCGATCCTCCGTCAGGATAGCGTCCAAGCGACTCACCCGAGGCATGAGGCACACAGCTCAGGGTGTCTGTCCACCTTCCGTCTGCCGACTCCAGCAAGAGCACATCTCCGCTGCCATTCTTCAGTTTGAAGGGGAGGTGGGGCTGAGTGAGAGCGGGCTTACCGTCACACCACACCACCATGTGCTCACCAGGCTGCAGCACCGTCTCTGCATCCTCACCGAAATCCACCTGGGAGGTAGCAGTACCCATGCCGAAAGCATACTCTGAGACATCGACGGGCGAGTTGCCTCTGTTGTAGAGCTCTATCCAGTCTGCATGCTTGCCATAGTCGTTGACATACACCCCGTTGGCCGCACCCACCTCATTGATACAGAGGGGCGAGTGGGCCTCATCTGGAGTCAGGTCGTAGACGGCGGTATAGGTGCCTTCGCGACTGATGCTGAACGCCTTGTCGCGACTGATCCACAGACCGTCCTCATCCTGCCACCCCAGGAACGCATAGCCTTCTGCACAGGCTGTGGATACCCGCTCGGAGCCAAACAGCACGCCACAGAAGCGGCTGAATGGCAACTCCTGCCCTTCCAGGTTGATGCGTGCCAGAGGATGGTTGGTCTGCAAGGTCACCTGAAGGCTATCCGTAAGCTGATAGGCCCTGATGAGGGACTGGATGCGTGCACTGCGTGAGGGTTCTCCCCACATCTCCAGCTTCAGGCGGTCGTAGGTCTTCGTGGTATTGCGCTTCTCAAAGGAGAGGGCATCTTTCACCAGACGGCAGATGCTGTCGGCCACCTGTTTGCAGCGCTCCGGAGTGTAGATGCTGCCATGAAGGATGCTGTAGGAGGCCAGGAACTGACGGCGGAAGGCGGCATTGCGCTTGAGATTGTTGTAGATGACGAGGAGCTCGTTGACCGTCACACCATCGATGGTCTCCACGTTGTCGGTACGGGACCAAGTGGAGTCTTGGTCGAAGAAGACGAAGTGGAACTTCCCATCCTTCCACGAACGGTAGCCTTTCACATTGTTGCCATTGAGTATCCAGTCATAGCTGCTTGTGTAGCAGATGGCTGCCATGTAGCGTACGAACTCCTCGATGTCTATCAGTTGGCAGAGTGCTGCATAGCCTTCGTCGGTATCGGCCTGGGCGGAGAGGGAGACCAAACGCTCAAACGCTTCCCGACTGCCCTTCTTCTGATGATAACTGCCCTCGCTGTACTCGAAGCTGTCCATCTCGTCGTTGTCATAGCCATAATTGGCCACACCATGATAGCGATTGTTGGGCTCACGGACATTCATCATGGCCAGATATTTGCCATTGATGAAGACATGGGCAGGCTGATACTCCTGGGCATCCACATAGTAACCGCTGGAGGTGAGTATCTGCTGTGTGATGGGGTCCTTGATGCGCGGACCACCGTCGGTACGGTTGTTGTTGCCTCCATTGCGTACGATCAGTTGCTCGTACTCCAGGTAAGGTTTGCCCGCAAACACAGGATGGCCGAAAGAACCGTGGCCGTCGTACAACTTCTTGGCCTGCAACTTGAACGAGGCTGGTGCAAAGTGGCGACTGTATCCACCCACCACCTCAAAAGAGCTCTCCTGATTGATGACCATCTGGCCGTCTGCCGTGATGTACTCGAAGTTGACGGGGCGCTCCCAGTCCATATTGAGATTGGAAGCCACCTTGCTTCCTCTGTCGATGACGCCATTCTTGCCATCCACATAGCAACCTATCTGATTGTCATAGAGATGGCGCTGGTCGGTGGTGATGAGCACGAGGGGAAGATAGTAGGCCTTGTCTTGCTGTATATAGCTGCGTGTGACGACCCCGCTGGGCAGATAGCCTTCGGCAAACAGACGCAAGCGCAGCACCGTGGTCTTCAGGATGGGAAATATGCCGTCTTCGCTCGTCTGGCCATGCTCGAGGGTAGGCGTGCTGCCATCGAGGGTGTAGCGCAAGGTGGTGCCTGCGGGGAAGGTGACATGGACGGTGAAAGTGTCGGCAGAGAGGCGTGAGTCGCAGTCCACCTCGGGAAGGTCCAAGGACTCCATGGCATAGCCTCCAGCATTGGCCTCTCCAGGCGTGGGCTGACCACAGTACGACCAGGTATCGCTCATCAGGTCTGTCAGGGCATAGCTGCAGCGTGGCACGGAGGGAGGATAGACGAGAGAGATGGGAGCAGAGAGGCTGTCGGGAGAGAGCAAGAGGACGCCTCCGTTTTTGTTCAGCTTGAAGCCCACCTGCTTATTCGCTCCAGGACCATAGACACCTTCCGAGGCATGATGCCCAAAGAACAGGCACTTGTAGCCTCCAGGAGGTATCGCACCATTTCCCTCAAGCCTGTGCTTGCAGCGGTCTGTCGTATCGTCGGTGATGTACCACCCGTCGAGCGAGACTGACTGGGAAGTGGGATTGAAGAGTTCCACCCATCCGCCGTAGTTGTTGGAATGGTCGATGGTCTGGTCCACATTGGCCACACAGACTTCCGTAAAAAGAAGTGTCGTCTCCCCACCTCCCTGGCTCTGGGCCAGGCACACATCCACACAGCACCAAGCACACAAGAAAGCCAGCACGGCAAGGACAGACCTTGCTGTGGTCAGGATGGTGGCAAACTGCTGTGAGGTGTCTTTCATCGAAGATGCATGGGCTACTTTGTTGTGACAAAGTTAGCGATTATATCCCTAACAGCAAAGCGAAAATCAACTTTTCTCACTTACTATAAGTGTTTCTTCTGCAAGCAATTGCAAATATGAATTTTATTTTGTAGATTTGCATCAAAATTGAGACGATACACGTTTCACAAAAGGAAACATTTACCCACCAAGACATACACATGAAAAAGACATTTCTGCTCTCGGCACTCTTCTGTGCCACGATGATGCCCGCCCAGGCTCAGGTAAGCTTCGGACAGGCTGGCAAGTTCAACGACGGATGGCTCTTCAGCCTCACCGACGACACATCGTACAGCAATCCCGCCACAGCCGACTCGAAATGGAGACGACAGGTGCTTCCTCCCGACTGGAGCATCGAGGGGCAGCTCTCTCCCACCCTGGCCAGCTGTACGGGCTATCTGCCCGGTGGTATAGGATGGTACCGCAAGCATTTCACGCTGAGCGAGGCAGACCTCAAGGATGCAAGCCGACTGAGGAAGTACATCTACTTCGAGGGTGTGTACAACCGTAGCGAGGTGTATCTCAACGGCCACCTGCTGGGCAAGCGCCCCAATGGCTATGTTTCTTTCCTCTACGAGATGACTCCCTACTTGAAGGAGGGAGAGAACGTGCTGGCCGTACGTGTGGACCACAGCAAGTATGCCGACTCACGCTGGTACACGGGTAGCGGTATCTACCGCGACGTATGGATGGTGGAGGCTCCGGCTTGCCATCTCGCCCAATGGGGTACAGGATACAAAGCACTGAAACTCAGCGATAAGAGCGCTACAGTAGAAGTGGAGGTTGAAGTGGAAAATCTCGCCGCTTCCCAAGGCAAAATGATGCTGAAGGTGGAGCTAAAGGATGCCTCTGGCAAGGTCGTAGCTTCAGCACAGATGAAGCCCACAGAGGGCCAAAACAAGACGAAGCTCACACTCTCCAAGCCTCATCGCTGGAACCTCGACGACCCCTATCTCTATACGCTTCACACCTCTCTCCTGGAGAATGGCAAGAGGATAGACGGCAACGAGGTGAACGTGGGTCTGCGCACCCTGGAGTTCACCCCCGACCATGGCTTTGCTCTCAACGGCAAGAACATGAAGGTGAAGGGTGTCTGTCTGCACCACGATGCCGGTGTGCTGGGTGCCGTGGTACCTGAGCAGGTGTGGGAGCGCCGACTGCTGAAGCTGAAAGAGATTGGTGTCAACGCCATACGCTGTGCACACAACCCACAGAGCCCCGTGCTCTACGATCTCTGTGACCGTCTGGGTCTGATGATGATGGACGAGGCCAGCGACGAGTGGGAATACCCGAAGCGCAAGTGGGTGGAGGGCTGGAACCAAGGCACACCGAGCTACGACGGTACCTTCGACTTCTTCGAGGAATGGATAGACCGCGACGTGGAGGACATGGTACGACGTGACCGCAATCATCCCAGCATCATACTCTGGAGCATCGGCAACGAGGTGGACTACCCCAACGACCCCTACTCTCACCCCATCCTGGATGGTGGCAATGCCGTGATCAACCAGCCCATGTTTGGCGGCTACGATCCCAAGCGACCCAATGCAGAGCGCATCGGCAAGATAGCCAAGCGTCTCTCTGCCATCGTGCGTAAGGTGGACGACTCACGTCCCGTGACGGGAGCCTTGGCTGGTGTGGTGATGAGCAACCAGACGGAATATCCCGAGGCTGTCGACGTGGTGGGCTACAACTATACGGAGAACCGCTACGACGAGGACCATAAGACGTACCCTGAAAGAGTCATATATGGTTCGGAGAACGGTGTAGGCTATGATGCCTGGACTGCCGTGAGGGACAAGGAGTTCATCTTCGGTCAGTTCATCTGGACGGGTACCGACTATCTGGGCGAATCGGGTCGCTGGCCTTCACGTGGACTGAACACGGGCTTGCTGGATTTCGGTAGTTTTGCAAAGCCTCGCGGACACTTCCGCGCTTCGCTCTGGTGTGAGCAACCCGTGTGCTACATCGGCACCTATGCCGTGCGTACCAACAATGCCACAAACGGCAATCGCCGAGGAGGTGGCGGTCAGGTCTCAGCAGAGGCTCTTGACACCTGGAACTACGAGGCTGGGCAGACCATCCGCGTGGTGTGCTACACCAACTCGCCCAAGGCCAGACTGCTGCTCAACGACAAGGTGGTGGGACAGCCCAAAGAGAAGGATCCCAAGAATGGCATCGTATACTGGGACATCCCCTACGAGGCCGGCCGACTCACTGCCATCGGTATGACTCAGGACGATAAGGACGAGGCTCAATACAGCATAGAGACCAGCGGACGTCCCTACGCCCTGCGTGTGAGACTGGACAATGCTCAGGGAGAAGTGGCCGACAAGTCGCAAGAGGGCCTCAACCACTTGCTGATAGAGGTGGTGGACGAGGAAGGTCGCCTCGTACGTCTGGCCGACAACAACATCTCTTGTCGCATCGAAGGAGCTGCCACCCTGCTGGGACTCGAGGGTTCGGACAATACGGATATGGGCAACTATCGCGACAGTCAGCAACGTGTATACCACGGTCGACTGCTGGCCTACGTACGCAATGGAAGCAGAGCCGGAAAGGTGACCGTACATCTCACCTCGCCCTTGCTGAAGAGCACAAGCATCAGCTATGAGGTGGAGTAGAAGTTGAGAGTTGAGATTTGAAAGTTGAGAGTTGAAAGCTGAGAGTGAAACTCTGCGATTTAGCAAGAGCAACGAAAAGGTTTAACGGAAATAATTTTCAATTTTCAACTTTCAATTTTCAATTTATTCGTATCTTTGCAACATGATTCAAGCACTCGAAAAGCAAAGGCAACTGCTCAGGCTGGAATACGAATACGAGAAGGAGCAGTTTCGCCGTCATACAGAGGCTACCAGCGTGGCGCGCAAAGTAAGGCGTGGTACATGCTGGTTTCCGCTTCGTGTGGGGCGTTCCTACTACAACTCGCTCGACCAACTGGTGGTGGAGGTGTGGCGTACGGACTTCCTGGACGAGGAGCACAACTTCGAGCCAGGCAAACCGGTGACATTCTTCACCCAAGAGGCTTCGCCTTCCACCAAGGGAGACGGAGGCATGTTGCATTTCATGAAGTTTGCCGCCCAGGTGAGCTATGTGGAGGACAACCGTATGGTGGTGACCCTCCCCTCCTCCGATGCACTCCTTCAAGTGGAGAACGCGGAGCGTCTGGGCATACAGCTGGCTCTGGACGAGACCACCTATCACCTGATGTTTGAGGCACTTGACCGTGTGATTGCCGCCAAGGGCAACCGTCTGGCTGACCTTCGCGACATCTTCCACACACAAGCACCAACCAGCAAATTCTCCTTCATGCCCACTCGTTTTCCCTGGCTCAATCCCTCCCAAGAACAGGCTGTCAACGAGGTACTCTGGGCTAAGGATGTGGCGGTGGTACACGGACCTCCAGGCACTGGTAAGACGACGACCCTGGTGGAGGCCATATACGAGACCTTGCACAAGGAGACACAGGTGCTGGTGTGTGCTCAGAGCAACATGGCCGTGGACTGGATAGCAGAGAAGCTCTCTGATCGCGGAGTCAACGTGCTGCGCATAGGCAACCCCACCCGAGTGACAGATCGTATGTTGGGATTCACCTACGAGCGTCGCTTTGAAGCACATCCTCAGTATAGTCAGCTTTGGGCCATACGCAAGGCCATCAGGGATCTCTATGCCTCGAAGAAGCATGGGGACGGATTTCAGCAGAAACTGGGCCGCTTAAAGGATAGAGCCATGGAATTGGAGCTGAGCATACAGCAGAGCATCTTCGATGAGGCTCGCGTGATAGCCTGCACGCTGACGGGCTCAGCCAACCGACTACTCACGGGGCATCGCTTCGGCACCTTATTTATAGATGAGGCGGCACAGGCCCTGGAGGCTTCATGCTGGATAGCCATCCCCAAAGCCGACCGTGTGGTGCTGGCAGGTGACCATCGTCAGCTCCCACCTACGCTGAAGTGCCCCGAGGCTCTGCAAGGCGGACTGGACAAGACCTTGATGCAGACCATCGTGGAGAACAAGCCCAAGGCGGTGAGCCTCTTGCGCATACAGTATCGCATGTGCGACGGTATCATGCAGTTTCCCAACCAGATGTTCTATGATGGCTTGCTCGAGAGCGATCCAAGCGTGAAGTACCGTGGCATCCTGGACTGGGATACGCCTGTGGAGTGGTTTGACACACCCGACGAACCGGAATACGTGGAGCAACAGGCTGGTGACGGTCTGAGCCGACAAAATCCCGCCGAGGCAGAGATGACTCTGTCGCTGTTGCAGCAATACTTCGAGAAGATAGGCAAGGAACGCATCCTCTACGAACGCCTCGACGTGGGCCTCATCTCACCTTACCGTGGTCAGGTACACCTACTTCGTCAGATGCTTCGTCGCAACAGTTTCTTCAAGCCTTTCCGCCATCTCATCACGATCAACACGGTGGACGGATTTCAAGGTCAGGAGCGCGACATCATCGTCATCTCCATGGTACGCTCCAACGATGACGGACAGGTGGGATTCCTACGCGACCTTCGACGCATGAACGTAGCCATCACCCGTGCACGCATGAAACTGATGCTCATCGGTCACAAGGAGACACTCTGCAAGCATCCGTTCTACCGAAAACTCAATAAATACATCGAAGACAACCCGATATAACCGAGGGCTCGTTGACGAGCCCCTCATCACTCATTACCGTTCATCGCTCAACCCTCAACGCTCAACGTTCAACCCTCAACGCTCAACGCTCAACATGCATACCTTACGACAACTTTTCATACTGACCGCCACACTCTGTGCCACCACCCTCTCGGCACAGGTACGTATCAACGAGGTAATGGCCCAGAACAACAGTGGACTGACCGACCCTGACTACGGGGAGTCGGCCGACTGGATAGAACTCTTCAACGCTGGTAGCAAGGAAGTTGATCTCTCTGGCTACTCCATCACCGACAATCTGGACACGCCCAGAAAATATGTGCTACCCACAGGTACCACCTTACCTGCAGGAGGCTATCTTCTGCTGTGGTGTGACGACCGGGGAGAGGGGCTGCACACAGCCTTCAAGCTCTCCGCCGACGGTGAAGAGGTAGGACTCTTCAACGCCGAGGGCGAACTGCAGGATCAGGTGAAATTTGACGTGCAGTACACCGATGTGTCTTACGGTCGTACAGGAGAGACTGATTTCAAGTCGGA
>JAZLII010000050.1:0-11285 GCA_045617275.1 Bacteroidaceae bacterium | reverse complement strand
AGTATCATGCCCACCTTAAGGTCGCTGATGTTGTGTATATTGGGGTCAAAAGAGAACTGCTTCAGGGGCTCTCGGGGGTCGCGTCCGGGCTTGTCGAGTTCCTTGAGGATGTCCTGCAGGGTGGGTAGGCCCACTTCGCCTGATACGTAGCGCTGGAGGCTGATTTGCTCCCGCTTCTCACGTGACGAGAGGAGGTCGGCCACGGAGCAGCCAAGGTCCTTGGCCATACGGCCTACGAGCTCGTAACGTTCAGGATGCACGGCACTGTTGTCGAGTGGTTCGCTACCACCCTGTACCCTAAGGAAGCCCGCAGCCTGTTCGAAGGCCTTAGCACCCAGACGAGGCACCTTTAGCAACTCTCTTCGAGAGCGAAATGCACCATGCTCCTTGCGATAGTCCACGATGTTTTGTGCCAGGGTGGGCCCCAGACCGCTGATGTATGTGAGCAAGTGCTTGCTCGCCGTGTTGAGATTGACCCCCACACGATTGACACAGCTCACCACGGTGTGATCCAGCGACTTCTTGAGCAAGCTCTGGTTGACATCCTTCTGATACTGACCCACTCCGATGCTCGATGGGTCTATCTTCACCAGTTCGGCAAGTGGGTCCATGAGACGTCGGCCTATGGAAACGGCACCTCTCACCGTGACATCGTAATCCGGAAACTCCTCACGGGCTACCTTCGAGGCAGAATAGATGCTCGCACCATCCTCGCTTACGCTGAAGACTGCGACCTCGCTGGGCAGGTCGAGATGCTCCACGAACTCTTCCGTCTCACGGCCAGCCGTACCATTGCCGATGCTGATGGCTTCGATGCGATACTTCTCTACCAGGGCGGTGATCTTCTTCATGGCTTGTATGCGCTCCGACTTGGGAGGATGGGGATAGATGGTCTCATTGTGGAGCAGGTTGCCCTCACTGTCCAGACATACCACCTTGCAACCCGTACGGAAACCAGGGTCTATGCCCATCACGCGCTTCTCTCCTAAAGGAGACGACATGAGGAGTTGCTCGAGATTGCGCACAAAGATACGGATGGCCTCCTCGTCGGCCTTCTCCTTGGACAGACTGGCAAACTCCGTCTCTATGCTATTCGAAAGGAGGCGCTTGTAGCCATCCTCCACAGCCTCTGCCACACGACGGGAAGCCTCACTGCCACCTTTCACGTACTGACGGTGGAGCTGACGTATGGCTTCTTCCTCCTGTATAGAGATGCTGACGCGCAAGATGCCTTCGGTTTCACCTCTTCTCATGGCCAACAGACGATGGCTGGAGCACCGGTGAAGCGGTTCGTGAAAGTCGAAATAGTCGCGAAACTTCTGTCCCTCAGTCTCCTTGCCTTTCACCACACGAGAGGAGATGATGGCCGTGCGACGGAAAAGTCCTCTGACGGTGTTGCGTGCTCGCTCGTTTTCGCTTACCTGTTCGGCTATGATGTCCATAGCACCCTGCACGGCCTCCTCGGCAGTACCGACCTGCTTCTCCTTATCGATATATCGGCCAGCCTCGCGAAGAACGGGCTGTGGTGTTTGAAGCATGAGCCAAGTTGCCAATGGTTCGAGTCCCTTCTCACGCGCTATCTGCGCTCTGGTACGCCTCTTCTGCTTGTAGGGCAGGTAGATGTCTTCCAGGGTCGTGGCATCCCAAGTCTCCTCGATGCGTTGTTTCAATGCATCGGTCAATTTGCCTTGTCCTTCAATGCTTTGCATGATAAATTCCTTGCGGTGTTGCATCTCTCCAAAGCGCTCAAGACTATCGCTTACGTTGGCCACTTGTACCTCATCCATACCT
The DNA here is from genome assembly GCA_045617275.1 of Bacteroidaceae bacterium. Classification (GTDB taxonomy): domain Bacteria; phylum Bacteroidota; class Bacteroidia; order Bacteroidales; family Bacteroidaceae; genus Physcousia. Next base: position 9,494 of record JAZLII010000050.1, on the reverse strand, counting down.
CCCGTTCGCTCCTTACGGTAGCGACTGATGAAAGGTATGGTGGCACCTTCTTCCAGCAGTTCGATGGTATGCTCTACATGCTGTAGTTTGAGGCCCGTCTGCTGGGCTATGAGTTTGGCAATTTTTGTATCCATTTGCTTATTTTTTCCAAATGCGTATCTGGTCCATCTCCACCCAAGACTGGTTGTTGTTGTAGGTGGTCTGGTAAAGGCCTACGTGCATTTTACCGGTATTGGCAGGGATAGTGACAGGAGAGCCATCGTTTTCCACCCAGTGTATGCCGTCGAGGCTGGTGCGCGCATAGACCTTGTTGCCGATGCGCTGGAGCTGCATCCAAGGATCGTACTGCCAACCTTTTCCGTTGGGGTACTGGGGACGACCTCTGCGGGTGAGATAGGTCAGCATGTTGCCACAGTCGTAGGCTGGAAATACGCCGATGTGTACGCTCGTCTGGCCGTCACTCATGATGAGTCCGCCCTCGTTGTATGCTGGAGTAGAGTGGCGCTTACTTCCATCGATATCCACGAAGTGAGCAGTGATGACAAAGTCACCTTCTGCCTCGGTGAGTGTGGTCATACCATTCTCCACGGGATTGTCGTTGAAGTGCTCGCCCTTGTTGTTGGAAAGTCTGATAAGTTCCCTGTGCTCTGTGAGCTTGAATGTCGTAGAAGGATCGGTGATGTCTCTCTGTAAGAGAGGGAGGTCGATGCTCTTCCCATCTTCGTCGGTGATTTGTACGAAGACCTTCGTCTTGCCCTTGGGACAAGAGAGCGTGAGGCTTGCGAGGTCGGTTGCCTCACCCAACTTCAGATCCTTCTGACTCGTAGCTATGCCGTAGCGATAGCGATAGAGGCCAGTATTGAGCGGTTCACCCTTCTCATCGAGCAGTTCCACTTGAACGGTCTCAGGAGTGGTCTTGACGGCATGAATGGTGGGATGAAACTCTTGCTTGCTCACAGAGGGGGCCACGGAGGGCGTATTGTAGAATGACTTGACCTCCTGAGCAGTGACACTCCTTGAGAGCACTTTGAGCGAGTGGATGTAACCACTGAAAGCATTGCTTCCGTCACCACTTCCACCTATCATGATCTGCCCCTGTGGACGCATCATGATGAAGTTGTTCTTCTCTTGAAGTAGTTCGCCATTGAGATAGATACGCTCCATGTAACCATCGTAGGTCAGCACCCAGTGTTGCCATTTGCCAGCCGTCTCAGAGACAGCCCTAGTGTTGCCACTATTCTCAAACGAACCATTGTGTGCTACCAGTCCGTTGCTACGGTCGGTACCGTTGCGGAACTCCGTAGTGGCAAGATCGCTATGCGACGAGGAGAGGCTGATCACGGTCTCCAAAGGTCCCAGTTGCGTATTGAGCAACCATGCTTCGATGGTATAAGGAGCGTTGTAGGTCATGTACTGAGGCAGACGGATACCCGTATTGATGGGTTTTCTGCCATTGAGATAGAAAGCATATTTGCCCGACCTGGGTTCTATTTTGGTATCCTTCATGTAGTCGGGCTGATGATTGTAGTCTGCGCTGATGTCCAGCAAGACACCCTTGTTGAGAAGCATCTCTTGGCGAGTCTCAGCACTGACATCGGGCGTGTGCAACCAAGGATAGCCCTTTTCTACAGCTTGGAGGTCCATATCTTCGGTGTCGGGAAGTAGCAACTTGGGATTGTTACCCTTGGTGGCACGGAAAACCTTCACGTTCCAGATACCGGCGAAGTGGCCGTTCTTCTGCGTGTCGGTCACCGTGATGCGCAGATAGCGAGCCTTCACATCGTCCTCCTTCTCATCGATCATAGGCGAACCGGCTTGCGTATTGGAGGTACGGTCGGCAAAGGGTTTCCAGAGCTTACCGTCAACTGAAGTCTCTATGCGATACTGATAAAAAAAGGTGGCATTTTCAAACTGAGTCCACACCTGGTTGAACTTGGTCTCTTTGCCCAGATCCAGGGTGATCCACTCATCATTGTGTCCGCCCTCCTTGTCCCATGGTGTGTGTGCAGCACGCCAGAGTGTACCGTTGTTTTCATCGGTGGCATAGGCTGGTTTGAAAGCTTCGCTATAATAGGATGAAGCTGTCGCCTGTGCGCCAAAGGCCAGGTTGGGTGCCAACTTCTTGCTCGGAAGGGCCAGTGCCATATGTCCGTCCTTGGTGGGTCCCTCGTGCGTAGGCGTGATGGGCATGATGTTGCCCTGAGCATCGAATGAGATGCGGTCTATGCACACCTGTCGGTGGAAGCCGTGTAGCGAATGCGGATTGTTGTGGCGGTGATAGACGATGTAGTAGTCCTGTCCGTCTACGAAGATACTGTGGTGACCAGGACCATGTACGGAGCCGTCTTGGTTGGTCTTGAGGATGCAACCCTTGTAGGTGTAAGGCCCCATGGGGTGTGTGGCCGTGGCATACTGTACGCGATATGTGTCATCGTGGCACGAACCGCTGGAGTAGGTGAAATAGTAGACGCCATCCTTCTTGAACACGAATGGAGCCTCGAAGAAATCCTTGATCTCCGTGTTGAGTATCAACTTCTTCTCAGTGAAGAAACTCTCCTGTCCGTCACCCTCCTTCCAGTTGCGATTGAGCTTGGCCACACCGCAACCGAAATTCTCATAGATACCCCATGTACCGAAGTACAGGTACTCCTCACCGTCGTCGTCGCGGAAGAGCTGAGGGTCGAGCGTTATGGCATTGTATACAAAGCGGTCGGGTACCATCACGGCATCGTCCTTGCCCAGTATGTTGTGCCAGGGACCAAGTGGAGAGTCGCTCTCACCAACATGTATCATGCATGGTTCGCAGTAGTAGTAGCGATATTTTCCGTTGGGTTGCTGTACCACATCGGGTGCCCATACCACCTCCGTCGTGGGCCAGTTCATCACCACATTCTTCCAGTTCTGAAAGTCCTTGGATGCCCATACCTGAGCAGGGCCGTATCCATTGCCCGTACCATCGGTGGTGGTATAAATATAAAAGGTATCACCAAACTTTCTGATAGTGGGGTCAGCAAAATATCCTGGAAGCAATGGGTTGAGATTGCCAGGAGCATCATAGGGCTTGTTCTGCGCTTTGAGGGTAAATGAGGTGGCCAGCAGTATGGCCCAAAGAAGGATTCTTCGCATGGTAAGTAAAGGATTGGTTGTTGGTTGAAAACGAATGGGAAATCGTATAATATTGCAGTGACTTTCGTTCTTACTTTTTGCCGTCAAGATGAATGGTCAGTGTGGCAGGGAAGACGTAGCGAGTGTCGCCACGCTCACGCATGGTACGCTCGAGTGTGGCTTTTTCACGAAGCACTTTCTGCTTGGCTATGCGCTTCTTGCCGAGGTAGACACTGACGGGCTTGTCGAGGTTGACGATATGGTCGTTGAGGCAGAAAGTCAGTTCGTTGTAGTCACAACGCTCCAGATAGATATTGTTGTCCTTCACGTTGAGACGTACCTCTTTGCCACGAGTCATCTCTTTTTGTGGTACGGAAAGCCAGTAGAAATGAGGATGCATCACTTCCTCCTGTCGCCAGACGATCTTGGTGGGGTTGGGATTTCGAATGTACTGAGCCATCCAACTTACCGCTACCGTGTCTACCTGGTCCATCCAGTGAGGCTTACCCTTCACGATGTGTCCCTCATGGATATAGCCTGTGGGGTCGGCCTTGCGAAGTGAGTCCAGTTCGACGATGCGCTCCGCACACTTCTTGTTGCGATCGTAGGCAGCATCCTGTCCACCACACCATACCATGAAGGGCAGATTGCGCAAGTTGAGCAATGACACGTCGCCAGGGTGACCTGCCATCATGGAAGCAGCAGCCCAAGTGTCGGCCATACGAGGGGCCAGACGCCAGACGCCGTCACCTCCGGCACTGTAGCCCATCACGTAGACCTTGTCGGGATTGACCTCGAGATGTGTGCAGGCATAGTGTATGATGTCTTGATAAAATCCGTCCAAGGCAGGCTTGAAGTGCATATCCCAGTCATCGTAAGGGGCACGAGGACAAAGATAGACACCCTCTGCGGGCTGGTATAGAACGGTCTGGTTTTGCCATTGAGAGTCGTTGATCGAATGGAGTGTGTTGCCACCTCCGTGGAGCGAGATGAAGAGGCTGTAGCCGTCATCAGGTTTTTCTCCAAATATCTTCCACGCTATGGGCATCTTCAGTGAGTCCCTCACCACCACCTTGCTCTTGCTGATGTAGTCAGTCTGGGTTTTCATCTCCTGGCTCCACTGAGCCACTATGCGCTTTTGTTCCTCTTGAGACTGAGCTTTGCTGAGTCCTTGTGCCGAAAGGCTCGATACTGCCAGCATGAGACTGGAGAGCGTGATTAGGTATCTTTTCATGATTTGCTTTTATGTTGAAATAGGGTTTTACGAGAATTTGGTGTATGTTTTCTATAGATCCATCAAATGGAGGATTGTTTTCTTGTCTTATTGCTCGGTAGAGACTTTGTCATTTGCTTGGCAGAGACCTTGCCGGTCTGGTTTAATGCTTTGAGGATGATTTGCTCAAGCTGCGTGACATCTATGAGATCGTACAAGGTGTCACGGTTGATGTCGGCTTCAGAAGGGATGTGGGCAGACGGGTTGTTGAGAATCTCTATAAGCTGACACAAGTCATCCAAGGAGACGATGCCGTCCTTGTTGATGTCGCCCTCAGGAGTGGGATGTGTGGCCCAAGTGTGAGGAGGCTCTATGCCATAGTTCACCACGATCTTGGTGATGGAGGTGGCCCCCTTGCCCGTGGTGTAGATATAGCCTGTCTTCAGTCCTTTGCCTGTGAGGTCAATTACGGGAGTTCTGCTTGTCTCGCTTTGGGCAACAACGGTAGGACTGTTCTTACCGGTGTAGTCTGTCGTGGAGAAGTATAGTGCCTTAGCAGCGTAAGTTGTATTCTCTACGATCTCTATGGTGGTGATGTCTCCGGGACAGTTGGGCACCTTTATGCTGGCATCTTTGGCATTATTGAGCTGTATGCCCTGATACTTGTAAGCCTTGATGACCCACAGACCACCATCGGAGGCTGTGTAGTTGTAGGCAGTTCCGTAGCTTCCCCACTTGTTAGAAGTAGACAATGCGGTCTCTTTGTTGTAGTCCAGTACATACTGTCCGTATACCTCTTCTCCGGTTCCCTCCGTCCTCACGTAGACTGCATAGAGTGTACAGTTGTCCTCAGGCTTGTAGGTGCTTCCTGCATCCATGATGGAAGGCTGGGTCTGCGTCTCTTCCACCAGTGAGGTGCACCATCCTGCGAAAGTCCACAGGTCGCTCTCCAGCGTGCAAGAGGGAAGAGTGGCAGATTCACCCATCTTCTGCTGTGTCCAAGACGCCGCTGTGCACTGTCCTGCTCCAGGATGGTACGTCACGGTGTATCGGGTACCATCGTCACCACCGTCGAAGTTGAATGCGATGGAACCGTTGGTCTCCTTGATGTCACTCAGGAAGTGAGGCGAGTAGTAAGTTCCATTCTCACTGTTGTACCATTTGCCACCCGTTGTAGACCAGTCAGAGGGCGTGAAGCTCGTTACGCTCTTTGAGCCAGGGAAGAAGTCACCTTTGCCCTGCGTCTCAGAGACTGTCCAATAGGCATCCGAACTATTGTACGTTCCATAGTTTTTGTCGGCAGGAACCCACGTGACACGTTGGCGGCTCTTTGTGTCATTTGGGGCATTTTGTGCCCAAACGCTTTCATTGTAGTCGATGTGCGTGATGAAGAGACCATGTCCGGCATTGATATTATCGACATAGGCAAACCAGCGTGTGTCCTGCCTGTTTTCCAGCAAGAAAAACTCATCCTTATGTGCACTGTTGAAGATGACGTAGGCTTGTGGCTCGTCGCCTAGGTCGGCCATGCCCTTGATACAGGAGGGCTCGGTCAGTTCTTCGGGCGTAAGCCATCCTGCCACCCAGCGCTCGTAGGCAGAGAAGCCACAAGGCACCTCACCATTACCGTTCGGACCATTGTAGCTACCCGAGTCCATGACGTCATAGCTGTTCATTCCCTGTCCGCCAGAGTAGTCCGTGTCGTAGTAGTCGGGATAGCCCAAGCAGTGACTGAACTCATGACAAGCTGTGCCGATACCGTTGAGCGTGGTACCCGAGGTTCCTGAGAGTTCGGCTGTACAAGCATAGGTGTGTATCTTTACCCCATCCAGCGTCAGGTCCGACCCTGTGGCGGACATGAGGTCCCACTCATGAGGCCAGATGGTACTGGCTGGTGCTCCGTAGTTCTCACCATATCCGGCATAAATGACAAAGACTTGATCTACCTCTCCGTCACCATCCCAGTCATAGTCGGCGAAGTTCACTTGGCTGTTGGCCAACTGACATGCCTCCTTGGCCATATGTCCAGGGCGCAAGTCGTTGCCATTACGGTCATTGCCACCGTAGTATGACATGGTCTGACTTACCGTTACGGGGCCCACCACATCGAAGTCGAGTTCGAACTGTCCGTAAGACTGGTCCTTGAAGTAGTCCTTCACGCTTCCTATGTGGCCGTCAGTGTGGTATCCTTCCAGGTTGAACATCTGGTCGAAAGTGGTCTGGCCGTGACCGGAGGCAAATTTCTTATCAGTGAAGTTCACTAGTATCACGATGCCCTTCTTTTTGCCCTTCATGCCCTGCGAGATACCACCCACATTGGCGGGACCTGCAAGTCTGGACTTTCTGCGCTCGTTCTCCATACTTCTCCTTGCCCGAGCCTTCTGCGACACCTCTTGGATCAGCGAGTCGGGCATGAGGTAGTAGTCACCATCTTCGCCCTTGAGCATCTTCGTACCATTCTGGGTGTTGAGATAGTAGTGCATGTATTCGTCGCCTTGAAGGCGTAGGAAAAGGGTGGTGCCATCCTTCTGCGTGTGCTTGAGGAGGCGTGGGTGTGCGGGTATGGCATAGATCGTTGCCACCACGGTCCACATCATGAGCAAAGTGAAAAATCGCTTCATTGTGTATTTATTTTACCACAAAATTACACATTATTAAATAAAATAACAAGCAATTTCTTTCAAAATGTACCTCCTTGTGCATTGTTTCCGTATATTTTGTTGTAGTTTTGAAAATATTGTCTAAATTTGCATTTGAAACATATAAATTCCATAAATTCACTTCCCCATCATGAAAAGATTTTTTCTCTCGTTCATCGCTGTGGCTTTTGCCATGATGGCTGTGGCCCAGCAGGCCAAGAGTTTTGACATTGACCTTTGGCAAAATGGCCTTCCCAATAGTAATGGTTTGGACAAGACCCAGCCTTACAACGACCAGAATCGTAACTTCAAACCCATGATACGCGTCTATCTGCCCGAAGACTCAGTGCGCAACGGTATGGCAGTTCTGGTATGTCCAGGGGGTGGTTATCGTGTGCTCTCTTTGGGTCAGGAAGGCTATCAGTGGGCAGACTACCTTGTATCACAAGGTATAGCAACCATCGTGCTCAACTATCGTATGCCAATGGGTCACACGGAGGTGCCCATCAGTGATGCCACCGAGGCTATGCGCATCATCCGTGAGAAAGCTTCTGAGTGGGGTATCAATCCCAAGAAGGTGGGCATCATGGGTTCGAGTGCCGGTGGTCATCTGGCCTCAACCATTGCCACACACAATCCCGAAGCCACTCGTCCCGACTTCCAGATACTCTTCTATCCTGTCATCTCGATGGATAAGGAGTACACCCACATGGACTCACACAATTGCATGATAGGTGAGAATGCTACCAAGGAACTCGAAGACCTTTATAGCAATGCACTTCAGGTGACCCCTCAGACCCCTCCTGCCATCCTGCTCCTCTCCGATGATGACAATCTTGTGCCAGCCCGCAATTCTGCCGAGTACTACCTTGCATTGAAGAAAAATAAGGTCAAAGCCTCTATGCATGTCTATCCCTCAGGTGGACACGGATGGGGCTGTGGCAAATTCTTCCGTTATCACAAGGAGATGATGGCCGACCTTCAGATTTGGCTCGATGCTATGAAGCGATAGAGGAAAACGCTGATCATCAACTTTGCAGTCCCAACTCTGTTTGTCTAATCGTATATTATTACTTTTCTTTGTTCCTCTCAACGGGTACATACCAGTGTGTGTATCCTGCAAATACATTATTATAACTATAAAAACCTGTGTCTACAGGATGGCCTTTGCTGTCGTAGAGCTGTACATGGGAGGGAGGCGGAGTGCCTAAGATGCTCGAATAGTGAAACTCATGGCCTCGAAGTTCCAAAGCGCTTCCTGTAAGGGGATCGTTGAGCGTCATTTGGCGATATCCAAGGTGAAGACGCGCCTCTTTCATGGTGGTCTTGAATGGTAGCAGCCCCACCATCTCATGCTCGTCAATCGCTTGTGAGAGATACATCATACCTCCGCACTCGGCCCAGATACGAGCCTGCGTGAGTCGAAGAGACTCCATAGTGGAATGGCTCTGAGACAGTTGGCCGGCAAAGAATTCGGGATAGCCTCCAGGGAGATACACCCAGTCTGCGTCAAGCGGTACTTGCTCGTCAAGCAACGGTGAGAAGAAATGCACTTCCCCCTTCGAGCGAAGCCAGTCTATGGTTTCGCGGTAGATGAAATTGAACGCCTCGTCCTTAGCAATGTAGGTAATCATAAAGTCCGCAGTCTTTAAAGTTTTCAGCCACTCTCTGTGCGAGGTCACTGATCCGCTCTCGTTCGCTGAGGTCAAGTCCTAAGTGCCGGCTCGGAGCATAGAGTTCCTTCATCCGGTGCAGTACACCCAGTACGGGCATACCCACCTCTTGGGCAGCCTGAAGAAGCATCTCTTCGTGTCGCGAGCTTCCCACATTGTTGAGGATCACTCCCGCTATCTTCGTTTGCGGACGATAGGTCAAATACCCTTTCAGCAAGGGGGCCACGCTGTGTGCCATGCTCTTGCAGTTGAGCACCAGAACCACCGGTATGTCAAGCAGTTCTGCCACTTCTGCACTGCTTCCCTTCATGCCGTCAGCCCCGTCATAAAGCCCCATCACACCTTCCACGATGCATAGGTCTGCCTGGGTAGAGTAGCGCTCAAAGATCTCTTTGACATGCTCTGGACCGGCCATCCAAGTGTCCAGATTGACGGAGTCCTCCCCGCATGCTATCTGATGGTACTGTGGGTCGATGTAGTCGGGCCCGCACTTAAAGGGCTGTACCTTCATGCCCATGTTTTTCAAGGCACGTAGGAGACCTATGGTAAGGGTGGTTTTCCCACTTCCCGAAGAAGCTGCAGCGATGAGAAATGCATTTTTCATGGCACAAATTTATAAAAATCTCATTAAAAAACATACAACTTATTGAAAAAAACTATAACTTTGCAAATGCATTTCGGTGATGTCCGCGGTTAGCAACCGGGACAGAGAGGGAATCCGGTGCAATTCCGGAACAGTACCCGCTACTGTAGATGCCCATTATGAAGAAAGGCAAGAAAAACCACTGTCGGTGATGCCAAACCGATGGGAAGGTGCCATTCTTTGGGCAAAGTCAGGAAACCTGCCGATGATGTTCTAAGTCA
>JAZLII010000049.1:0-6789 GCA_045617275.1 Bacteroidaceae bacterium | reverse complement strand
TGGATGGTTTGCGAGCTGTTCCCTAAATTTGAGCCAGAGCTGCGCCTTCCCATGGCTATAGGCATGGGCCTCGGTCGAGTTGTCGGTGCCATCCGTGGCCTGACCTACTTCTTCAAGATGCAGCGTGCCAACGACGAGATGATACGTCAGATAGAAGAATATACGAGGTAAGCCCCCGGCCTATCGAAACTTCAGAGGCATCTCCGCTATGGAGATGCCTCTGATGAGAATGACATATGTGAGGGAGGAATATCCAAGAGGGGGAAGAACAAAAGAGATACAAGGGATGGGTTGGTGAGGGCTGTTTCTTGGTTCCCAAATAGCCTTATAGAGCCTAGCTTGTGTCATGCGCATGACAAGGCTTAGTCATGCGTATGCATAAGGCAAGTCATGCGCGTGACTAAGGTGAGGCACCTGCAGATACGAAGTCCTACAGATTTTTTTCGTTTTTGAGCAGAAACAGGGTCAACACTCTACCAAACGCCCTAAATCAGTTGTATATCAATGAGATAGCCTGGTAGAGTCTTTTGCAAACACTCTACCAACACTCTACCAACACTCTACCAGCATTCTACCAGTACTCTTCCTGTATCCTACCCAAGTAGATCACGATGGATTGGGTAGAGTCTTGGTAGAGTCTTGGTAGAGTGTCAAGGTCGACACTCTACCAAGGTAAAGTATTGATAGTCAACGTATTTGTGTATATTTGGTAGAGTGGTAGAGTGTTTTTGCGTAAAACTTTATTTCGTTCAAATATAGTGGCATATGTCCTATAGCCACCCTTACTTCATCCCGTACTTCTTGCCATCCTTGACGTAGATGCCCTTGCCGGGCTTGGCCTCGATCTTGCGACCCTGGAGGTCGTAGAGGGTAGAATGCTCATTGCCGATGCCCTGCTGGAGGTGTGAGATGCCGGTGGGGAGACCTATCTTCAGAGGTTGCTGTGCATCGGTGATGTTGTTGATTTTGCCCATATATAGAATGGAGCTGGTTTGATTGTCCTCTATGGTGAAGTAGAAGGGGTGGTTGACGCGGACTGTGGCTTTCTTGTCCGTGAGGTCGCCTGTGGGGATATCGGCGTAGACGGCTGTTGCGTTGTAGACCATTGTGCCGTGTATGTCGGTCTTGATGCCCGATGACTGATAGATGTCCTCTATATGGAAGAGACCGTTGTCCGTGATGTCGGAGAAGTCGGCCTCACCCTTCACGAACAGGCTGTGCATCCCCAACTGCTGGCAGATGTCCTTCATGTCAACATTGATATTGGCATTGAACGGGGGCAGGAAGAGATAGGTGTCATAAGGCTCCATCGACTGATGGGAGGCGTTCCATACATCGGTAGTCAGTGGGTCGATGCCGAGCGTGTCCTTTGACAGGTAGATGTACATAGAGAAACGGCGGTCGGGGTTGTAGTCGAGTCGTACCACTTGGAAGTTGCCCACTTCGGCATAGGCGTTGAGCGACCTTTTGCGCATCGTGTTGATGCTGACCGGTGTGGTGCCGTTGTTGTAGAAATTCACCTCCGGCATATATTCGGGAAATTCGTCCTCCCATTGAGCGTTGAACACCAGAAGGTTGAGCAACAGCATGGCCCTGTCTTGCGAAGGTTGGAGGTTGAGCGAGGGGATGATGCCGTTTGTCTGCTCGGCGCACCACGCATCGATTTTCTTATAGTCGTCTATGGCCGTGAGTTTGGCATTGTCAACGAGCGCGTCGTAAAGATTCTTACAAGAAAGCACATAGTCCGAATTGGCTTCGAATGACGGGTTGAGATACAGTGCGTTGGCTGTCTTGATGATATTGCATTCATTCTCCTTGGTAGCCTCCAGTCCGGCTTGATTGAGTCCGTCGAGTATCTGCTTGTTGTACACATCGACCTCGTGCTTGGTGCATCCCTCGATACCGATGCTCTTGTGTATCTCTTCCAGTGTGGCACCCGATGCTCCGCTCTGCAACATTCCAATGGCCATTTCAAGCGAGAGGGGAGAGTACACCTTGTTCTCATTCTCACCTTGCGACTTCTCCAGCATTTTCATTGCCCGTATGCTCATATCAACATAGGCACTCTTGATGTCGCTTTGTTGAGCTAAAGATATGCATGAAATAAAGGTAGAAAGAATAGAAAAAAGAACATGTTTATTCATTATAACAGTATTTTTTGATTCGTTTTTGCAAAGTTATGTATTTTTATTAAAATCTCCAAAGGAACTGTCAACTTTTTTTTCTTTCGTCGGGGTGGATTAGGAGTATGCCCCTTGGGCCACCAAGGTGGCGGGTGAGAACTACTTTTGGTCGTTCCCAAAAATCACCGCAAGCGGATGCCGAGCGACAAAGTATAAATTACGAAGTACAAAGTATAAATAAAGCATCAGAGGCACCTCCGCTGGGGAGATGCCTCTGGTGAATAGTATGTGTGTTGAGAAATATCCAGGCTTAGAAGGTGTAGCCTACACCGACGCCGAGGATGGTCTTGAACTGGACGCGCTCGCAGGCGAAGCCGGTCTCCTTGTCGGCGATCATGACGCCGTTGTAGTACCTGAGGGAGGTGGAGAGGGTTACCTGCAGGTACTTGAGGAACTGGTAGGAAGCGGCAACATCCCAGTCTACGTCGAAGTTGCCGATGCGACGGCCGTTGTCACGATATTTGGCACCGCCGGGCATGTTCTCGCGTCCCTCAACGATCTTCTTGTCCCATGAGTAGGGGGTGTAGAGACCAAGGGTGGTCTGAACTTTCAGGTCCTTGAATTTGTAGTTGATGGCGCCTTTCAGCGAGAAACCGAGCTCTGCACGGGTGTTGTGGGTGTAGGTCTTGTTGTCATTGTCATCATATTTCCATACACCATACTTGTTCTTGAGGTTCTGCTCCAAGCCGCCGTTCTCCATGGGGTAGAGGTAGTCGTAGTCCTTGTTGGTCTGCTCGCTCACGCTCACGGTGGTGAAGCGTCCGGCTATGGGAGAGACGTAGATGGAGAAGATGTCGTTGGGCTTCCAGTCGATACCGACGCTGACATCGGTGTAGGCAGGTGCCAAGCCCTTGGAGATGACGGGGTTTTCTTTGTCCTTACCCTTGTACTCGCGACCCAGGGCAAACTGGGTGTTGAAGCCTAGCAGGGCGGTGGCGTACCAGTTTTTGGCGAACTCATAACCGAACTTTGAGGAGAACTTGAAACGGTCGCTCGACTTCTGCAGCTTGTCCAGAGGCTGGTCGATGTAGGTGAGACCGTACTCGGTGTCGAGGTTGTTGTCCCATGCCAGCTTGTCCTTGTGGTAGAGCAGGCGGAGGCGTCCGTAGACCACGCCGTTGACATTGTTGTTACCACCGGCAGCCCAGTTGACGAGGCCTGTGGCGGCAGCGTTGAGTCCTGTTGCACCGGAGAACTTCCATGCCTTGTCGCCGGTGTTCACCTTCTTCAGGTCACCGATAGCACCTGCAGCTGCATTGGCCTGATTTTGCACTTTCGATTTGTCCACTTCCTGTGCACTGGCGGTCAGACCTGCCATGAGGCACAGTGTCAAAAGAATCTTCTTCATCTTTGTCTTGTCGTTTTTTGAGAAGTAATTGGTTTTCGTTGGCAAAGTTACACATTATTTGTTAATGACGCAAGTGTGACGACGAAAAGTATCATCAAGCAGACCTGTCATAGGGAGGTTTATCTTATGTCCGAGTACTCGTGGCAGATGTACCCAGCTACGCAGCCGTAGCCTCCCTGCACATTGTTGAAAGTGGAGTGGGTGGGGGTGAGGCCCGACTCCGCCATCTCGTTGCTCAGCTGGTCGTTGATGCGGCGGAGCATCCGGTGGAAGTCGGGCGAAAGGATGAAATACTGGAGGAGACTACTGCTGCTGGACCAACTGGTGGCTGTGTAGAGGTTGAACTGCTCGGTGGGGGCGGTGAAGTCCCGGCTGGAGAAGAAATAGAGTCCTTTGTAGTATTCATTCCACGGGTCTAAGTTGATGTCGAGGTAATGGCAGAGCTTGTGTTCCAGTTCTGTGGAGATGTAGGCTATGCTGTAAGCGTAGGGGTATTCTCGTGGCGGAAACCAGTTCGAGCCATAGTATTCGTTCCAGGATTGATAGATGTTCTCATCTGATATGGAGTCCTGAGAGGGGGGCAAAAAGCCGTCACCTGCCACTTCCATGTAGCGATGAAGAATGCGCACGGCATAGTAGCACTCGCTGGCAGAGGGGTCTTGGAGCGACAGGGTGTAGTGGATGTTTTTGGCTGGAACGTATGCCGTGTCGCAGGTGACGGCGAGGGGAGACACGTCCTGGGGGATGATGGTGGAGGCTGTGGCGGTGGGCAGGGTGGCATCGTGCACGGTGATGCGTATCTCATCGCCGGGGCGGTGCTTGCCCGTGGCTTTGTAGATAGCCAGGGGCAGGCCGTTGTGGGACTCTGTGTGGAGGAGCTGCACCTGGTCGGGGATGCCGTTGGTGGTGCAGCTGACGTCTGTGATGCCCAGCTTGCCGGCCTTGCCGAAGACGGGCTGGGTGAGGGAGACGTTGATGAGGAAGGTGTCGCAGTCGCAGGGGAAGGCATAGAGCTGTAGTCGGCTCTCCTGCTCCAAGGACCGGAGGGAAATGTTCTCTTCGCATGAGATGAATGCGAGGAGGAGTATGGAAAGGATGATATGTTTCATTATGGAGAGGGTTAGAATCTCAATGTGTAGCTGAAGGATGGGATGATGGGGATGTAGCCCCCACTACGGGCCGTGAGGCGTGGTGCCTGCTGAGGTGCGGAAGGGGTGGAGCTGGCATTGCCATCGGGATTTCCCGAAGGGGTGGCCCAATAGTTGTTGCGCATCTCCACGAAGAGCGTATTCAGGTGGCAGTAGGCATTGTAGAGGCTCACGTTCCAGATGCGCTCAAAGCCACGCTTAGTGGTGTGGTGAAAGTCCATGCCGAGGTCGAGGCGGTGGTAGGCAGGGAGCTTGAAGTTGTTGGGCTTGCTGTATATGAAGCCATCGTCGACCCTCCAGTCGTGGCTGGGAATGATGGGCATGAAGCCGAACTGCTCGGGGAGGGTAATGCGATTGCCCGTGTGGTAGCTCCAGCCGGCCGTAAGGACGGCCTTCCGGCCCAGCTTGAAGTGGGCGATAATGTCCAGCTTGTGGCGGTTGTCGAACTGGTCGGGATACCAGCCATCGTAGATGTCGCGGAACTGACGCTGCGTCCACGACAGGGTATAGGAGAACTGCAGATAGTTGACGGGTAGCACCCCGTGGCGTGGCGGACGCGGTCCCCATCCATCCAGCAGGTCGAGGATGACATTGGCCTCCATGCCCCATGAACGTCCGCTGCCCGAGGCGACGTCGTTCTCCCAATGGGAGGCTATGGGTTGGATGCCCATCCAGTCCCGGTAGGTCAGTAGGTGGCGGCTCTGCTTGTAGAAAGCCTCAAGGCTGAAGCGGAGTACGCTGGAGGGTGCGATGCCGTGGATGCCAGCTGCGAACTGCCATGAACCGGAGGGACGGACCTTGGCCGTGCTGGGCACCCAAAAGTCGGTGGGCAAGGCCAGGAGGGAGGGGGAGAGGCGGTGTACGTGCTGCGACATATGGGTGCAGGAGAGACTGGCCATCCACAGGCGCGACCAGCGATAGTCGAGGGACAGGCGTGGGTCGAGCATGGGGTAGAGGCTGCCTTTCACCTTGAGTAGCGTCAGACTGGTGCCCACGTTGGCAGTCAGTCGGGGCGAGAGCGTGATGTCATCTTCCATATAGACGGTGAACTCCTGGGAGTGGGTGCGGTAGGACCCTGATGTGCTCGTGGTGTCCATGCCTGCATCATTGCCATAGTAATAGGTGAGCTCAGAACTCTGCGGGCGGAAGCCATGGAACATCAGTTGACCGCCCAACTGTACCTTGTGACGATGGTGGGCCTGCCACAGGAAGTCGGCACGGACTCCTAGATCAAACATTCGGGTGTCGTTCTTCTTGCGGTCGGAGAGATTCCATTGGTAGATGCGATCTTCCTGGTCTACTTTGTAGTATTTGTCCTCAAGGGCCATCAGGCTATGATTGAATGTGCCAATCAGGGCCATCTCGCTGCTGAGTGTGGGTGTGAACTGATGACGCCAGCCCAAGGTGCCGTTCCACTTGCGCCATTGCAGGCGAGTCTTGGTCTCTTCGCACTGTTCTGCATTCCATGTGTAGCGATCCTTGGTCTCCACATCCACAAAGTCGCGACCGGAATACAGGCTGAGCCACAGCTTGTCCGTATCGCCCAGTTTGTGAGTCAGTTTGACATTGAAGTCATGGTAGTCGAATCCGACGGAAGGCGAGTCGCCTAAGTCGCTTAACTTGTCGGACAGGAAGAGGATGGGACGAAAGAAAATGTCCGACCAACTGCGCCGTATGCCCACGTTGTAGGACGTGCGCCCCTTGACAATGGGGCCCTCGGCCTGCAGTCGCCCCTCGAGCATACCGAGAGAGAAGAGCCCCTTGAAGTGGTCCATGTTGCCATCGCGGATGCTGACGTCCGTCACTGAAGAGAGACGTCCGCTGTAGCGTGAGGGGAAGTTGCTTTTGTAAAAGTTTACGCTGTCTATCATATCCGTGTTGAAGGACGAGAAGATACCTAGCAAGTGCCCCGTGTTGTAGAGCGGCGTGCCGTCTACTAGGACGAGATTCTCGTCACCTCCTCCACCGTGTACGTAGAAGTCGGTGCCCAGTTCGTAGCCGGCAGATACGCCTGAGGTATGCTGCAAGGTCTTCAGCAGGTCGGGGGTGCTCAATGCAGATACTTCCAGTCCGATGCGTTTTCCTTTCAGTATGCTCTCTCCTATACGGC
>JAZLII010000048.1:0-3742 GCA_045617275.1 Bacteroidaceae bacterium | reverse complement strand
ATGGACGACCACTACTTCGGTAGCATCCCAGAGCGTGTGGCAGCCTTCATGAAGGACCTGGAGATACAGGCCTTGGAGCTCGGTATCCCTTGCAAGACACGCCACAATGAGGTGGCTCCCAACCAGTTTGAGCTGGCTCCTATCTTCGAGGAGACCAATCTAGCCGTCGATCACAACATGCTCATCATGGGACTCATGCGACGCGTAGCCCGTAAACACGGCTTCCGCTGTCTGCTTCACGAGAAGCCCTTTGCTGGCATCAATGGTAGCGGTAAGCACAACAACTGGTCCCTGAGTACCAACACCGGCATCCTGCTCCACGGTCCTGGTAAGACGGCTTTGGACAACCTCCGCTTTGTGACCTTCATCGTGGAGTCGCTGATGGCTGTCTATCGCCACAATGGCCTCCTGAAGGCTTCCATCATCAGCGCCACCAATGCCCATCGCCTCGGTGCCAACGAAGCCCCACCAGCCATCATATCCAGCTTTCTGGGCAAGCAGCTGAGCGACTTGCTTGAGGCCTTGGAGAGCAGCGACAATGACGACCTCTTCAATCTGGCTGGCAAGCAGGGCGTGAAGCTCGATGTGCCCCAGATACCCGAGTTGCTCATCGACAATACCGACCGCAATCGTACCTCTCCCTTCGCTTTCACAGGCAACCGTTTTGAGTTCCGTGCCGTAGGCAGCCAGGCCAACTGTGCCGCATCGATGATCGTGCTCAATACTGCCGTAGCAGAGGCCCTGACCTCGTTTAAGCAGCGCGTGGACGCACTCATCGCAGAGGGTATGGATACGCTGAAGGCTGTCTTGAAAGTGGTGCGTGAGGACATTAAGACTTGCAAGCCCATCCATTTCGACGGCAATGGCTACAGCGATGCCTGGAAGGAAGAGGCAGCCCGTCGTGGGCTGGATGTGGAGACGAGTGCTCCGCTCATGCTCGACAACTATCTTGCTCCTTCGAGTGTGGAGATGTTTGAGAGCATGCGTGTCTTCAGTCGTGCCGAACTGTCTGCTCGCACCGAGATCAAGCAGGAAACCTATACGAAGAAGATACAGATTGAGGCTCGCATCTTTGGCGATATGTGTCTCAATCATATCATCCCCGTGGCCAGTCGCTATCAGAGTCAGCTTGTAAGCAATGTCTATAAGGTCAATGAGACCTTCGACAAGGAAGAGGCCAAGCTCATCAATGGCAACAATGTGAGTCTCATCAAGGAGATCAGTGAGCATACCAACTACATCATAGAGCATGTCCACCAGCTCGTAGAGGCTCGGCGTGTGGCCAACCGTCTGTCAGACGAGCGCTCCAAGGCTATTGCCTACCACGACACCGTGGCTCCTCTGCTGGAGGACATCCGCTATCATGTGGACAAACTGGAGCTCATCGTCGACGACGAACTCTGGCCCTTGCCCAAATATCGTGAGATGCTTTTCATCAGATAATAAAAGAAGCACCATCTGCCAAAGATGGTGCTTCTTTTATTCGCTCATCGCTCAACGTTCAATGCTCATCGTTCAACGTTCTATTTCCACTGACTGTCCAGAAAATCGATGCGGTCAGAGAGCCACTGCTTGAGTATCTGTATCTCGTCGGCATAGCTCTTGGGCGCGTATGCGTCAAACCATGAGGTGTCGCCACCACCCATTCCTCCAAAGCCACCAAATCCTCCAAAGCCTCCGAAGCCACCAAATGGATTCTGTCCCTGCTCTTCGCTTGGCGCATTGTCAGCCTCAGGTACCTTGCCACCTTCGAGCAGAGTGGGGTACTTGGTGAAGTGGCGCTCTTGGGCCTCGCTGAGCAGCGCTGCATGCTCGTCGATGTAGGCATTGAGCTTATCCTTGCTCAGGATGCCTTTGCGCAGTTCCTTGTAGCGCTTCACCACCTTCTGCATGAATGCCTTGTCAGCGGCGAGGCTCTTCCACATGGCTGGCGTGGGATTGGTCTCACAGCCGTTGTACACCCAGGCATAGATGTCGTTGGCCGAGCAGAAGTTGCAGTTGCCATAGGCAAGGTTGTAGTCCCACACCGGACCGGCATGCAAGAGTCCTCCCTTTCCCTTCTCGTCGGGCTGGTCCTTATAGAAGTAGGCGCTACGCTTCAGGCCGTCCGCGTTGAGACTCAGTTCGGTGTGGATGAAATAGTCCACAAACGACTCTACGTCAATATATTTCTCATACCCCTTGCCCTCTTGTATGGCCTTTTCTGCGTCTGCTATGTACTGCTGGATGTAGGACTGCTGATCCTGATTGATGGCATCCTTTTTGGGGTAGAAGATGCTCCAGGTGATGGGGTGGGAAAGAGCGGGCTGCTGTACTCCGCCTTCAGGCTGATTGCCACCTCCAAAGCCTCCAAATCCTCCTCCAAATCCACCGAAACCGCCAAAACCACCGAAGTTGGGAGCAGAGCCCACTCCGTCGATGATGGAGCGGAAGGTCACCTCTTTAGGATCGGGTGCATCGATACGTAGGATGTAGCCGGTAGTGCCGTCTTCTTTGTTGGTTTTCTTCACGTTGACACGGTTTTCGCTTCGCTTGATTTTCTCGATGACGAGATATACTCCGCGGTACTCACCGTTGAGAAGCAGTTCGGCGTAGTGGTTGCGCGATCCCCAGTGTCCCATGCCCGTCCAGAGGTCAAAGGCCAGGGCGTCGCGCATCATGGATCGGTCGTTGTAGGGACCGAGGAGCACCCAGTCGTCGTCCTCAGGCATGCCTAGGAGCGACACCTTTCGCTTCTTGCCGTCTTCGCTTCGTGTCTCTATGGTGTAGCGTTTCTGGGTGAAGGCTGCCGAACTGTTACCGCGTATCTTGATGCCGATGAAGCCGTCGTACACGTTGGCGGCATCGCTTGCCGTGTTGCGTTTTCCCTTTCCGTTGTCGGTTATCTTCATGCGTGCCGTGATCTTGCTCTGCTGGTTGATGCGCAGGCTGTCGGTGTCTATCTGAATGAGCGGAAGGGGCGACGATTCGAAGTCCACGTGTCCGGTGGGTCCCTCGGGCATAACGCCCATCATGCCCATTCCCTGCCACTGACTGAAGTCGGGCATCTCTCCGTCACCGAAGCCGCCAAAACCTCCAAATCCACCAAATCCACCCTCAGGGAAGCCGCCGAAGCCACCTCCTGGAAATCCGCCACCGAAGCCGCCTTGAGGCTCCTGTGCGCCGACCTGCAGCGCCAGAAGGGCAGATGCTATCAATATCATGCTTTTCTTCATATCCCTGTGTTTTTGTTTCTTCTATATGACCCTCCTTTTTCTCATTGGTTTAAGCCGCACCGTCAATGTATTTTGTCACGATTCTTCTTCATGTGCAAAAAAATGCACCATTATTAAATGGTAAAACATTAAACCTTCCTTATTATATTACGTCTAACAAGATAGAAAATCAAACAATTAAAGTTCTATTATACCTATGCGCTACACACTTTTATTCCTATTTAGCCTATTTTTTTCTCTCAGTACCTATGCTGACGATAGTATCTGGGTGCTCAAAAAAGCATTCGTAGAGACCTATCATCTCAATAAGAACTGTCCTGTCATCCTTGGCAAGAAGGTCAAAGCCTATTCGCTTTCTGATGAGACCGATGCACGTTCCAAGATGCGTCAGGCCATCCAGTTGGCCGATCCTTGCAAGGTCTGCAAGACCCCCGATATCCGTCGTACCCGTGACAATCGTCTTGATGAAGTCATCGCTGAGGCACTTGGTATGTCCTACTCCATGGACTACGACGATGAGGAAGATG
>JAZLII010000047.1:0-6805 GCA_045617275.1 Bacteroidaceae bacterium | reverse complement strand
AACATGATAGAGGGCTTCGGACTGGATGGCATCATCGGTTGCGACATCATGCCTCACAGCGTGGTGCGCTTCGACAGCAAGCGCCAGGTCATCATCATCACCGACGATGCCACACCCTTCCAGATAAGCCCACGCTGCCGCATGCAGATGGACATGAACAAGCAAAACTGTCCCTTCGTGCAGATCAACGTGGGCAATGGTGTCATCGAGACCCCACTCTTCGACAGCGGTTCTCCGGCACTCTACTCCATGGGAGAGGAGACCGCCCATCGTGCCATCGAGGCAGGTGCGGCGCAGGAGTTGCAGAAGGGCATCTCTACTTCTGGCTTCGGTCTGGGCGGAGAGTCTGCAGCATCGGAGAGCTGCAGGGTGAAGATCAAGGACTTGCGCATCGGCATGGGTAAGCTTCGCGACGTGGTGAGCCAGACTCATCCCGGAGGCACGCTCATCGGTACCGGCCTGCTGAAGTACGGCTATGTCACACTCGACTTTGAGCACAAGGCCTTCTACTTCGAACCCTTCGAGAGCACCCCCATCGACTGCTACGAGAAGCACTGGGACCTCGACATCACCTACCATGAGGGAAGCATCCTCGTAGCTGGCGCCTGGGGCAACATGTGCTCTAAGGTGGAGTTGGGCGAGGAGATCATCGCCGTAGACGGCAAGGCACTCGCCAAGGTATCGCTTGAGGAGGCACTCCAGGGCAATTTGCTGAAGATATCCGCCGAGAAGGCCAACCTTACGCTCCGACGCAAGGACCAGACGGAGCACACCGTAGTCATCACCAAACAATAATTTATTCAACTTTCAGATGTGCTCAACTTGAGTAAATTATTTTGATCACTCACATGTAACATGTACAGACTCGTTCTCACACTCCTGGCTTGCCTGGCCTTGGCCACGAAGCCTTATGCACAGACCACTGCCGACATCGTGCCTCTGGACCCCAGTGTGCGCCATGGCCAATTGTCCAATGGTCTCACCTACTACATCCGCCACAACGACGTACAGCCCCAGCGTGCCGACTTCTATATCGCACAGCGTGTGGGATCCATCCTCGAGGAAGATCACCAGAGTGGTCTGGCACACTTCCTGGAGCACATGGCATTTCACCATACCAAGAATTTTCCCGACAACAGCCTGATAGGCTATCTGGAGAGCAACGGCGTGCAGTTTGGTTCCAACCTCAATGCAAGCACCTCGGTGGACCAGACCGTCTACAACATTGCCAACGTGCCCGTCACGCGCACCTCGCTGGTAGACTCTTGCCTGCTCGTGCTCCACGACTGGTCGGGCTTCATCGAACTCGACGACAAGACCATCGACGAGGAGCGTCGAGTCATCCAGGAAGAGTGGCGCCAGCGCAACACAGCCGACCAGCGTCTCTTCCTCGCGCAGCTTCCTCAGGTCTATCCCGAGGGGTGCCGCTATGCAGAGCGCAATCCTATCGGTTCGATGGACGTAGTGGCCCATTTCCCCTACCAGGCCTTGCGCGACTACTACCATCGTTGGTATCGACCCGACCTTCAGGCCATCATCGTGGTGGGCGATGTCGACGTGGACTATGTGGAGCAGCGACTCCGAGAGATGTGGACCGACATCCCGGCTCCGGTCCAGCCTGCCAAGCGTGAGTACCTTCGCGTGCCTGCCCACAAAGGCGTCAAGATAGGGATCAGCAGCGATCCCGAGGCACAGAGCAACAGTCTGGAGATGCTCTTCAACCACGACCGCCGCGACCGTGAGCAGCGCTCCAACCTCCGCGAGATGGCCGACGACCTCATCCGTTCGATCATCACCCGCATGATCAACAGCAGACTGGAGGAATACGTCCACACAGGTCGCTCTCCCTTTCTCAATGCCGCCACACTCGATGGTGACTTCCTGCTCAGCGGGTCCACGGAGAGCTGGGGTCTGGGAGCCGGTTTCAGTTCTGGCAAGTGGCGCCCCGCCCTCGACGGGCTGGTAGCCGAGGCTAAGCGTGTGCGCGATCTGGGATTTCTCCCATCGGAGTACGAGCGTGCCAAGTCGGCCATAGAGGTCTCCCTCGAGGAGGGAAAGTCCAGCGTGGCCAGCACCCGCAATGGCACCTTCGTGCAGAACTATCTCGGCCACTTCCTGCAGGGCAACTACTGCCCTTCCCCCGAGCAGCGTCTCGACTATTTCCTGGCCATCTCCGACACCCTCTCGCTGTCTTGCGTCAATGCCGTGGCACGCCAGCTCTTCCGAGACGACAATCAGGTGCTCATGCTCATGGGTATAGAGCAGGCCGCTGTCCCCATGCCCTCTCGTGAGGAGGTTCATGAGGCCTATGCAGAGGCGTGGACACAAGCAGTGGAGCAGTATGTGGACAGCATCGGAACCCGTCCCCTCTTAGCAGAGGACCGTCTGCCACAGCCCGGCACCATCGTCAAGGAGACTCGCAACGAAACCTTGGGCTACACCACCTGGCTGCTCTCCAACGGAGCCACCGTGGTACTCAAGCAGACCGACTTCTCGAAGAATAACATCACGCTGCGTGCCGTCAGCCCCGGTGGTACCTCCGTCTATGAGGACCGTCTGGCCCCCACCTATGGTAGCATCAACTCTGTGTGTGGACTGGGTGGTCTGGGCAGTCTCTCTGCCATCGAGCTCACCCGTCTGCTTGAGGGCAAGAATGCTCATGTGAGCTTCAGCGTGGAGACCACCAAGGAGCAGCTCTACGGCTCTTGCTCTCCCACCTTCCTTACCCCCATGATGCAGATGACCCACCTCGTCTTCCAAGGTGCCCGTGAAGACATGGATGCCTTCCAGAAGTGGAAGACACAGGTGCGCCCCGTCATGTACACTCGCGACAACTCCGCAGAGGCGCAGCTGCAAGACTCCATCAACCATCTCCTCTATCCCGGCAACCTCCGCTACCAGGGCTTCAAGGCACCCATGCTCGACCGTGTCAACTATCGCAAGGCGCTTGAGATGTTCTCCCAGCGCTATTCCAATGCCAGCGACTTCACCTTCTTCATCATAGGCCACTATGACGAGGCCATCCTGCGTCCCCTCGTGTGCCAGTACCTTGCCTCCATTCCTGGTACAGGCAAGAAGGAGAAGGCCAAGGACGTCATCCCCTACCTGAAGAAGGGACAGTACATCTGCCACTTCGAGCGCGAGATGGAGACACCCCGCTCCACCGTGGCCCTCACCTGGGGTGGCAAGATGAAGTATACCTTGCACAACCGTATGTGCATGAACATCGTCCACCAGGTACTCGACATGATCTACATGCAGACCCTCCGTGGAGAGGAAGGCGGCACCTATGGTGCACAGGCCAGCTACGACCTCACCCTTGAGCCACGCGACCAGTACATGTTCAACGTCAACTTCCAGACCAATGCCGAGAAGCTCGACATCATGCTCCAGCGTGCTAAGGACGGACTCCGCCAGATAGCCGAGGAAGGCATCACGGAACAGCAGATGGAGAAGGTAATTACCTATATGCACAAACGCCACAACGACCTCCTCCGCACCAATGCCTACTGGTTGCAGATCATGCAGGAAAACACCCTCGACAAGATCGACAACTACACCCACTACGACCGCACCCTCGATGCCATCACCCGCAGCGACATCCAGCAGTGCGCCCGTCAGATCCTCTCCTCCCCCACTTTCATTGAAGTGGTGATGCAAGGCGTCAAGCGC
Organism: Bacteroidaceae bacterium; assembly: GCA_045617275.1. Classification (GTDB taxonomy): domain Bacteria; phylum Bacteroidota; class Bacteroidia; order Bacteroidales; family Bacteroidaceae; genus Physcousia. Next base: position 3,133 of record JAZLII010000047.1, on the reverse strand, counting down.
TAAGAGGCAAGCCCCGTTCCCCTCAGCGGTTCTCTCTTGTGCCTCCCCAAGCCATCGTGCCCCTCGGTTTTACCGAGTGGTCAAAATATTACACAAAGACCTCAATTATACATCAATGAAGAAAATAGCACTTTTCGCTTGCGTAGCCCTGATGGGGCTCAGCGCAATGGGTCAGACCTTTCAGAAAGGCGACCGTGTGGTAAATGCCGGTATCGGCGTAGGTGTAATCAAGGGTGTAGGTCCTACCTTCACGCAGAAGATCGGCATGGAGTGGGGCGTGGCACACGTAGGCCCTGGCGTGATCGGCCTGGGCGTGGCGCTGCACAATGCCTATGGCGGTACCTCTGACGGTCAGGTGGCAGGCGCCTATGACTACAAGGTGCCCACCACGATGCACACCTACCGCAAAAACGATCACAACCGCTGGATGCTGAGTACCGACGCCGGACAGCCCCTCCATCGTGTGGGCTATGGTACCGCCGATGCGAAGTTCGCCCGAGAGGACCTCAAGGCCATGGTCACCGGCAGCTATCACTATGCCATCACCGACAAGTTGGAGGCATACGGTACCTTCGGCATGGGAGTGGCACTAATTAACAACCTGTGCGGTCACTTCGACAACTACAAGGGCTTCGAGAGAAAGACCAAGCAGAATGATATCAACACCAGCAATAAGACGACCCAGTACTGCCTCACCTACAGCTATGACGACCTGGACCATGCAGACTTCGAAGGCTATCGCTCTCACAAAGCAGGCTTTGCCTGTGGAGTATGTGCCGGTGCTCGCTATGCCGTGACCGAGAGCATCTCAGCCTTCGGCGAGGTAGGCCTTGTAAGCGGTGCCTTCAACAAAAACCAGCTCAAAGGTCTCGACGTACTGACCTTGGGTGTGTCCATCAAACTGTAAGACCATAGGCAAACTATCTATGACCTTCCGGACATCCAGGCCATCCTCATTGTCTTTGGACTGTTCTTCATCAGTTACCTCACCTTCAGCCGAAGGTGATGCCTCACCCCAACCCCTTCCCCAAAATGGGAGGGGCTTTTTTAATTAGAAAATTTGGAAGATTGATTGAATAGCGCTATTTTTGCAAAAAACAAAACATACGATTATGAAGAAGTATATCACTATCCTTTCAATGGGCCTTTCGGCACTCATGTGCGCGTGTACAGGGCAGAAGCAGGCAGAGGAAGCCGGCACTCAGGTGTATGACTACCAAGACTCCTGCAAAAATCTCACTTTTCAGCTCTCTCTGGAGTTGCCATACGGCGAGGATAGCGTGTCGACACGGATACGCAGGGCACTCGTGGAGGACTTCATAGAGGACGCCGAGGAGCCCGGCTTTGAAGTAACGGATGAGAGACCTTTGAAGCCATTTGCCGGGGACAGGAACGACGGACAGGCTGTCGTGGACTATTACGGCAAGGCGGCCTATGACTATCTGCTCGGTCTGGCACTGGTCGACCTTGAGGAGCGACAGGGCTTTATCAAGGAGAACACCTCGATAAGCGAAGAAGAGAGGGAGGAGTGGCTGGCCAACATCCCGATGTGGGAATACAGGCAGCAGATAAGGAAGACCATAGACACACCCAGATATGTGGTGTACACCTCCAAGGGCTATGCCTACTACGGTGGGGCTCACGGCGGAGTGACAGGCTCAGGAGCCATGACCTTCAACAAGGCCACAGGTAAGCGACTGGAGCAAATGGTGGCCCCCAGTGCGACCAATCTTCTCCAGCACGCGATCCGCCAGGGCTTGATAGGCTACTACGGCGAAACGGGAGAGGATCTCAGCGAGGAGGAACTGCTGGAACGCCTCTTCATAGAGGACGGCATCATCCCCCCCCCTGTGCAGACGCCCCACCCCAACGCCACCGGCGACTCACTGACATTCACCTATACCCAGTATGAGATAGCTTGCTATGCCGACGGCATGCCTACTTTCACTCTCTCCGTGAAGGACATCACGCCTTGCCTGACAGAAGAGGCAAAGGAGGTTTTGAGGTAAAGGACTAAAAGGGATATGAAGAAGCTGATATTTTTGCTAACGAGCTATTATCTAGGCACAAACACGTCCATAATCAAAAAAAAGTTTGTATATTTGCGAAAATTACTTAGAAAGAAGGCATTTCCCACAAGTAAAGACAAATCGTCCTTATTACCATAAAAGGCTTTTTTGCAAGCAAAAAAAACAATCATATGAAAAACTATCGACTTTTATTAGTTTTGCTTTTCAGTCTTGCAGGCTGGATGCTTCATGCAGATGTGTTTGCACAGACAACCTACACGGCTTCGCCTAGCGGGTACACTTCGGTGCCCACGAGCAACTACGAGTATTCATCGTCCATCCCCATCACGGCTGCCACGGCTGCGACACCGAGCCTCACCCTGGGCTCGGCCCTGCGCTTCAAGGACTCCTCGGGCAGCTATGTGACGACGCTCACGAAGGACAAGACGTACACCTTCACTACCACGGTGAAGAATACGGGCACGGCCTCGTGGAGCGGTGCCTTCTACCTGAAGAATGCCTCGGGCAACATGCTCTCGTGGAGCAAGACCATCGCATCGGGAGGCACGGCGACGCTCGAGGGTAGCTACACGCCTACCTCTACCGGCAGCTACTCGATGAAACTCTACTACCAGACGGGCGGCTCGGGCACTGGCTACGAGGTGAAGTCGGGCAGCTACACCAACGGAGTGTCCTACTCGGTGACGAGTCCGCTGGCTACTCCCTCGTATGCCAACTTCAGCGCCAGCGACATCACTACCACGGGCTTCACGGCGAAGTGGTCGGCCGTGAGCGGCGCCACGAGCTACAACATCAACGTGAAGCTGGCATCGGCCAGCGACTACAGCAACGTGGTCTTTGGCAAGACGGGCATCTCGGGCACGTCGTGCAGCGTGACGGGACTGAAGGCGGGCACGGCCTATACCTTCCAGATACAGGCTGTGAACAGCACGACGAAGAGTACCTGGAGCAAGAGTTCGAGCTCCATCACAACCAAATCGGAGACTGCGACACCGAGCCTCACCCTGGGCTCGGCCCTGCGCTTCAAGGACTCCTCGGGCAGCTATGTGACGACGCTCACGAAGGACAAGACGTACACCTTCACTACCACGGTGAAGAATACG
>JAZLII010000046.1:0-5227 GCA_045617275.1 Bacteroidaceae bacterium | reverse complement strand
TTTGACATCGTCACCCTATTCAGGTGGCTATAGTGGCGGGGTTCCACCTCTTCCCATTCCGAACAGAGAAGTTAAGCCCGCCCGCGCCGATGGTACTGCACACCCGTGGGAGAGTAGGTAGCCGCCGTCTTTCAAGAAGAGGCCCTTCAAGCCGAAAGCTTGGAGGGTCTTCTGCGTTAATAGGCTGCAGGGCTGCCTGCTCTCCCATGAAGTGGGGCTTTTGGCGAAGGCCAAAATGCAGTAGGTAGCCGCCGTTTTTAAGAAGGAAGCCTTCGAGAGAGATCTCGGAGGCTTTTCTTTTTTGTACACGGGTATTTGTTTAATTTTTATTATTATTTCCTCTGCTTCTCTTTGCTTTTTTCCGATTTATTTGTAACTTCGCACTACATTATAATTAATTAAGATTATGATATACGGAATTATAACAGGAATTGTTGCTGGTTACATAGCTAGCATGTTGCAGAAAGGAAAAGGAAGTGGACTTCTTGTCAATCTTTTCCTTGGTGTATTAGGTGGATTTGTAGGTGGTTGGCTCTTCGGCTTGGTAGGCCTTCAGACAAATGGTTGGATTGGTGAGATCATCTGCTCTGTCGTAGGTGCTATCATAGTACTTTGGCTGGTGAAGAAACTTAAGTAGATCGCTTTTATCTATTCTTTTTTACGCTCGTTATTCGTATAACTCTTTGATTTTCTTATTATTTTAGTTTAATAATTTTATATACTATGGCAAATAAATATTCTGGCACCCAGACTGAGAAGAATCTTCAGGCTGCTTTTGCGGGTGAGAGTCAGGCACGCAACAAGTACACTTATTTTGCATCTACTGCCAAGAAAGAAGGCTATGAGCAGATAGCCGCAATCTTCTTACAGACTGCAGAAAATGAGAAGGAACACGCTAAGATGTGGCTTAAAGAACTTGAAGGTATCGGTGATACAGCTGAGAATCTGGCCCATGCTGCTGATGGTGAGAACTACGAGTGGACCGATATGTATGAAGGTTTTGCAAAGACAGCAGAGGAAGAAGGATTTAAGGGCTTGGCTGCTAAGTTCCGTATGGTGGCAGCCATCGAGAAGCGTCATGAGGAGCGTTACCGTGCGTTGCTGCAGAATGTAGAAACCTCTCAGGTCTTTGAGAAGAGCGAGGTTAAGGTTTGGGAGTGCCGCAACTGTGGACATATTGTAGTAGGCACTAAGGCTCCCAAAGTATGCCCAGTGTGTCTGCATCCTCAGTCATTCTTTGAGGTACACGCAGAGAATTATTAATCATAAAAGGAAAATCCCTTTTTATTTCAAATTAGTTTCTGCCCTCTGGTGCCATACCAGGGGGCAGAGCGTATTCTTACCCTTCATCTAAGAATACTTCCGTCCGGAAAAGCTAATTTAATATTGATTTTTCTTTGCTTATTCGTAACCTTGATCTTCGATCTAAGTTACTTTCGCTCGGTACAATCAAATTAAAATGGGATTTTATTTGTTTTTACTCTCGCTTATTCGTAACTTTGCCTCCGATACTTTACATGTCTAACTAAAATTGGAGGTCTCTTTGATTAGAAACGACGTAAAAGCAGGGTTCTTTGACAAATTGGTGAAAAGTGAACGCGAGAAGGCAATCGGATGGATGCGTAAGTGCTACGGTCTGTTATCTTCCGCTGAGTGTGAAGACATCTTTCAAGACGCTTCGTTGGAGCTTTGGAAGAAGTTGGAATCTATGAAGGATTGGAATGGTGAGTCTTGGACCGGCATGCTTTATGGCATTTGCCGTAACATGGCTTCCCACCATCTGGATAAGCTCAAACCGACAGAGGAGTGGGATGACAAGTTCGACTCTGAAGTTGAGGAGGTAGATACCGACTTCGGCTTCATCAGCCGTGATATCTTTCGCATGATGCAGAAGGAACGTGTCTATCAAGTGATAGAAAATCTTCCTCCATCGGATCGCGCTCTGATGCTGATGCATCTTCAGCATATGAAGATGAAGGACATCTGCAAGGAGCTCGGGTTCGGAAGTCCCCAAGTGGCTAAGAACAAAAAGTGCAAGATTGTCGCAAGACTACGTAAGGAAATCGGCGGACAGGAATTTACCTGTCCGCTTTTTTTGTTTATAACAACAGATTTCATTTGCTATTGCGTTCCTTTGCATTTCTTGAAGCTACTACCTGTAAGCGTTGAAGTATATTAGGCAGCCTTTTCGTCTATGTAATAGGTGTGTGATAAGTGGGCATCGACAGATGCCGGTGTGGCCGTCGGACTTTCCTGCAAGACCGGGCCCGCCTGCATGGCCTTCATACAAGCATCCTTGAGTCTTTTCATGGCCTTGCACTTCATGTTCTTGGCCACATTGCCGTTTTTATAGCCCATCTCCTCGGCTATCTTATTCAAGCTCCAGTCTTTCATGTAGTACATCTCCATCAACTCCTGGTCCTTCTTGCTTGCCTGCTGCATCACCGTGTAGAGCAGCATCAGTCTCTCCTCGCCGACCTCGTCGTATGTCTCTGCAATCTGCAAGTGGCTCTCGTTCAGAGAAGCATCCTTCTGCTTGCGGACATTGTGACTGGCGAGATTGCGACAGATTACGTACATCATCTTGGCAAATCCCTCCTTCTTCCACTCGATGTTGCCGTCCTTCCACTTTCTCCACATCACACAGCAAGCATCCTGGAAGACGTCCTCCACGTCCTCCCACTCCATACATGGATAGTGACTGTGCACGCTTGCCATCACCCCGTTTCTTACCTCATCTACCAGATGGCTAAATGCCATCTCGCTGCTCACCTTCTTGCCGTTCATAACCATAACCAACTTTCTTTTATAATTTATCACTACACTTTCCAACTTTCCTTTCGAAAATGTATCACAAAGATACCGTTTTCTCGCGAAGCATAAAAGAAATAATCCGTCGGTTGTATGTATCCCCCCTTTGGATGTACGAAATTCCAATTTTCATCATCTTGCCCCTCACGTTGGTGTCACCAACCTCCCTCTATAATATTCGCGTGCGTGTGCGCGGGGCATTCCTTATAGTCTTCTTTTAACGGTTGATGAGCTTGGACTGCTCGCGGTATGCATTCATGATGACTGTGGGCGAACCGTTGCTGGTGAAGGCTCCGAGCTTGTATTGTCCGGGGCGGCATTCCGGTTCCCAGTAGAAGATGCCCTTGCATCGGCCGTTGGTCTCTTCGTAGCAGCGGCGGATGAGCGAGGTGAGTTGCTTGTAGCCCTCTTGCATCTTCTCAGGATGTCGCTCGTCTACTTCAAAGCCAGTCTCTGTGATCATCACGTCGCAGCCATACTTCTGGCTGACTAGCTTAATGTTGCGTATACCGTCGTCTATGGTCTTCTCCGCACTGGGCTCCTTGCCTGACTGCATGCTCCAGTAGGGATAGAGCGACATGCCTATCATGTCAAATTTGGCCCCGTTGCGACGCAGTATGTCTAGGTTCCAGTTGTATAGGTCGTTGTCAAAACCATTATCGAGATGCACGATGACGATGGCCTTTGGGAAAACCTTCTTCACGGCCTTATATCCAGCTTGGAAGAAACCCGCATATTGCTCAGGGTTGCGTTGTGCATGTCCCATGCTTTCGGTGATCTGTGTATTGCCATTCTCGTCCTTCAGTTCCCATCCGGTGCGAGGATCCTTCTTGACGCTCCAGAGCATGCCGTTGCTTGTCTCGTTGCCCACCTGTACCCAGCGAGGTGTGATGCCGTTTTGCTTGAGCAGGGTCAGCACCTCTATGGTGTGCTGGCTGAGATCCTTCTTCATCTGCTTATATGAGTGTCCCTCCCAGGCAGCTGGTATGTTTTGCTTGGCAGGGTCGGCCCACCAGTCGCTATAGTGGAAGTCTATCATGATCTCCTGCCCGAGAGCCTTGGCCCGAAGACATTTTTGCAGCACGTCTTCCTTCCCGCACCAGTTGCCATACTTGCTGGGGTCTACCCACACGCGTATTCGCTCCGCATTGACGCCATAGCTTCCCATGAGTTCCATGGTCTCGCGCTCGTTGCCGTCGGTGTCGTGGCACTTCCAGCCTTGGGCTTCATACTGTGTGAGCCAACCCATGTCCACACCAAACCAGAATGGCTCGGCTGGCTGTGCCCATACTTTGTGACTCCATGTGAAAAGCAGTAGTGCAGAGAGCACTGTGATAGTAGAAAAGAGGTGTTTCATGATGTTGTTTTGGTAGTTGATATTCGGTTGTCAGGGATGCCAGGTTGGTCATGGTCTCTCCCGTGTTTTGGTTTTTATTTTGCAAAGATAATGTTTTTTCTTTAAATGCTTGCTTTTTACCATCTTCATTTCAGGTCAAACCACGTTAATGTGGACTTGCATGTGGGATGCTCGTTTGAGTTTGGACAGAAAATAAGGGAGATGGCCAACTTTGTCACGCACAAGTTTGTAGGAGAGGTTTTGTTTTGCTAACTTTGCAGACGGAACAGAACATATGGGCCTTGAACAAGCCCGAAGGAACAGTAAGAAGAGCCTTGAACAAGCTCTTAAGGAACACAGAACGGGCATCGTCGCTATTCTCGTGACACATGGCCCATGGAATTAAAAACAAGATATGTCAAGCAAACTGCGATTTCAAGTAGTGGGCGAGGCTTTTGGCAAAAAACCGGTGGAGGTGGAGGAGCCAAAGGAGCGCCCCAGTGAGTATTTTGGTAAGTATGTCTTCAACAAGCAGAAGATGTTCAAGTATCTCTCTGCCAAAACGTATAAGAAGATGTGCCAGGTCATCGACGAAGGTGTGACCTTGGATATGGATACGGCCAATGAGGTGGCTGCCGGCATGAAGAAGTGGGCTATGGAACTGGGTGTGACACACGTGACTCACTGGTTTCAGCCTCTTACCGAAGGTACGGCAGAGAAGCACGATGGCTTCGTGGAGCACGATGGCAAGGGAGGTATGGTGGAGGAGTTCACCGGTAAGCAACTGGTGCAACAGGAACCAGATGCCAGTTCTTTCCCCAATGGCGGCATACGTAGCACCTTCGAGGCCCGTGGTTACAGTGCTTGGGATCCCTCCTCGCCTGTGTTTGTCATCGGCGACACGCTGATGATACCCACTGTCTTCATCTCCTACACTGGTGAGGCACTTGACTACAAGGCACCCTTGAAGAAGTCGCTTCTGGCAGTCGACAAGGCGGCTACGGCAGTGGCACAGTACTTCTATCCCGACGTGACTCGTGTCATCAGCAATCTGGGTTGGGAGCAGGAGTATTTCCTCGT
>JAZLII010000045.1:0-31240 GCA_045617275.1 Bacteroidaceae bacterium | reverse complement strand
ATATTGGCTGATAGCCATTCTCTTTGCGGCTACTTGTCCAGTACTGAACTTGTACCACGACGGCTTCATCGATCAGAAATGGTCGATGACAGCCATCGTGGTGCTGGCTTTCTTGCTATATGCATTTCTGTCTCATAAGCGAATACGCATCGGTGATCCTGTCATGGCATCTGCTGCATGTATCCTGGCGCTATACCTGTGTGCCTACACCTACCTTTCCTATCTGCTGAAATCCCCTGTGCTGACAGGGCCTTTCGAGAATCCCAATGTACTCTCCATCCATCTCTGCCTCTTGCTTCCCTTTGTCTATAGTGGCCTGCAAAGGGCTGTTGGGACCAAGAGAATTGCGATTGTCATACTGATGCTCATCTCCGTCCTGACGATTCTGCTTACCGGATGCCGCACGGGATGGATATGTCTGGTCTTTTTCATGATGGCTGCCATGCTTCGGGGCAGGTGGAAATACCTTGCCCTGCCAGTGGTCATCTTCTTCGGATTCTTCCTGGCTTCGTCTTTCAAGCAGTCATCCTCTCAGGGTAGATCTTTCATCCTGCACAATACGCTGGAGCTCCTCGCAGAGGCTCCCCTGCTTGGGCATGGCACGGATGGCTTCGGCCGTCTGTACATGGCCAAGCAGGCTGAGTATTTCAAGACCCATGAGGACAAAGAGCAGGAGATGCTCGCCGATGACATCCGCCATCCGCTCAACGAGTTCCTCCTTGTAGGAGTTGACCATGGTCTGCTGGGCATCGCCCTGCTGAGTGTCCTGACCCTGCTGCCATTGGTATGGAGGAGAAGGCTGTATGAGCAGAGCCGCCCCCTGTGGCAGAGCTTGTCCCTGCTCCTTATATGCTGTCTGTTCAGCTATCCGCTCCTCTATCCCATGTCATGGCTGCTTATCGTGGCGGGCTGGGCTTTGACATTCAGAAGTAAGGTGGCGCGTATCTGCGTGTCTCATCGGTCGTTGCTGACGGTCTCCACTTCTCTTTGCCTGCTCGTTGCGGTTGGCTACACCTGCTTGCTATTGTCATGGGGCTATGCCAGCCACCAAGCCAAGCGAGGGCGTTCGGAAGAGATGATGGCTTCCTACGAGTGCCTCTACCCATATCTCTCCCGGCGCGGCATCTTCCTCTATGACTATGCCATCGAGAGTCTCTATGCCGATAGATATGAGCAGGCCTACCGCCTGGCGGAAGAGTGCCGGGGTAAGCACCTTTCCTACGACCTGGCCTTGCTGGAGGGTGATATCTGCCGCTACATGAAGAATTACGACCGTGCTTTGGAGTGCTTCGATGAGGCTTCCTTGATGTGCCCCGTCCGCTTCGCCCCTCCTTACGGCAAGTGGCAGGTGTACGAGGAGACTGGGGATACGGTGCGGAAAGACAGCATGGCGCAGGTGATCATACATAAAGAGATAAAGGTGTGCTCTACACAAGTGTCCTTGATATTGGAGGACGTAGATCAGTGTTCAAAGAACTAATAAGCAATAACATTTAAGTAAAACATTTAACAAAAAAAAACATGAAAATTATTTTGATATTATTTCCCGCTATTATGCTAGTACTGATAGCAAGTAGCTTCTTCTCAAGTTGCAGCAATGAAGAGTTTGATGCCCCACAATTATCCTTCGCAAAAAGAAAAGCATCCACAAGTCCTGAAAATATCCGTTACTATGTGGCGAGTAATATCTGTATTAACTTAACTAATCATGAACGGACCTGTGGTGACACTTGTACGGTGTCGTTTGAACTCTATGCAAATGATCGTGGAGGTGTGGTAAAGCTAGAAAATGTTAAGTTTTTAAATCCAAATATTAAAAGCCCTAAAAAAACAGAGGCTGTTTCTATCTTACATAAGGAAGATCAGGTTCTCCGTTTCACTTTTTCAATGCAAGGTTATATCCCAAATGGGAATGATAGTATTTTTGTGAAAGGCAGCCAGACTAAGAATTTCACAAACGCACAATACTCTATACTTTAACTATATGCAAAGACCCACCAGCTAACAATTTGAGTTTATAACACATAACATTATTCATAATAAAGCTATGATAATATTGCGTTTATTGATACTGCTAATACTGTGTTTTCCTTCAAATTCTATTTTTAGCATGGGGAGGAAAAACAAAGGATTAAGCAAGAGACAAAAGAGAGAACTGTTAGCACTCTCTTCCAAGGATAAAGATCCTGCAATACTGCTTGATGGGAGTGTGTTCCTTACGGCCAAGGAGTTTCTGAAGATGGATGTCACACTGAAGGAATATAGTTGCAAGAAACTAGGAGATCTATATACTTACAATGGTGATTTTCCCGAACGTGGATTACTATGCATAAACACTCAGGATTACCGGGACTCATTTTTGCTGGATAACCGCATTAAACACCTTCGGAATTTCAGAGAAAATGAACTGCAAGCTTTCTTTGGATACAGATCTCCCAAGATAATGACAGATAAGGAATCTTTGACTATAGAAGAGTTTCTAAATTTGCCGGAAGAAGATGTTGCTTTTATTAACTATTACCCTTCCGACCTTGTTCGGCGTTATTATGGAGTTGAGGCAGAAAATGGCATTGTGTATATATGCAAGAGAGAGAAAAAATCATCTATCAACTACTCGTGCCTGACGGGAATGCCTGCAAATGGGAGAAACTACATCCAGAATCCATTAGAAATAGCTCCCTCAATAAATGGTGGCGACAATTTAGCGGTTTTCTCTTATGTACAAAAAAAAACAGATGAATGTGCGTTGATCTCTAAGGACTTAAGTGCAGAGGTTACATTTGGCTGTACAATACATTTAGATGGAACCGTTGAACCTTTTATCGTAGAGTGCATAAAATGTGACAACAAAACCAATGAAGAGCAATTAGATTTAGCCATCCATGCCATTCAAGAGATTATTAAGACAATCCCTCATATGGATCTAGGAGATTATGTATTAGACGAAGATTACAAAAACCAAGTGATAATAGATTTTCGCGAAAAGTATTTACGGATCCCTGTCACAATCAGGTAAAATAGACAGCTACTAATACTTAGGCGCAATAAGATGAAAACACATAATATCAATGCTTGCTTCATAGTAGTCTTATGTGTATTAATATATGGCTGTTCAAACGGCAGAACCTACGACTATCTTGAGCAGGCTCTGGAACTGGCAGGCGACAACCGCTCAGAGCTGGAGGCTGTACTTGACCACTACAAGGACGAGCCGGAGAAGCTGCGTGCGGCACGCTTCCTCATCGAGAATATGCCGGGGCACTATTCCTACCGTCCGGGGAGTCGGATAGAGGAGTACTACAGGCTCGGCAAGGGTATACTCATGTCCGGCCTCTCTCCCACCGAGCAGAACGACTCGCTGCTCAGGCTCTGCCAGGAGCAGTTTGCAGAGGTGCAGAAGGACACCGTGCAGGACATACGTATCATCAAGGCCGACTATCTCATCCGCAACATCGACTCTGCCTTCCGTCTCTGGAAGGACGGACTCTGGCTCCAGCATCTCGACTTCGACCAGTTCTGCGAGTATGTGCTTCCCTACAAGTGCTACGAGCTGCAGGCCCTCGACCAGTGGCGCGATTCGCTCCGCTCCTGCTTCGGTGATGTCATGACGGACTGGATACCCAACGACGAGAGCTACGCTTCGCCCTACAATGCTGCCTGCGTGCTGCGCGGCCGCATAGCACGCGATGTGCATCCACTCATCATGTATTCCGCCATAGCTCCCTCGTTTTGCAACGCTGAGACCATGCACCGCATCACCTTTGGCACATGCACGGACTATGTGCGTCTGGCCATTTGCACCATGAGAGCAATAGGCATCCCTGCTTTCTATGACAGCACTCCGCAGTGGGGACGCTACCGTGCCGGTCACGACTGGTATGCCATCCTGAGCGACAAGGGGGAGCGTCTTACCTCGGAGTGGGACATCACGACCAATCCCGGTGGACTTTTCCTTCCCTACCAGCGCATCCCCAAGGTGTATCGCTATACCTATGCCATCAACCGTGATACGGAGAGATACCTGCAAGAGGCAACCTTCCCACAGCCTTTTAGCCAGTTTCAGAAGGATGTCACCGACGAATATTATGCCACGACGGACCTTGCTATTCCAGTGACGCTCAACGAGAAGCGGATCAATGACAAATATGTCTATCTGGCTGTCTTCAATGGCGTATACTCTGACTGGAATATCGTGGCGTACGGAAATATGGAAAAACACTATAAGTGTGACGATGGTACAAGGCAAACCGTGGGCCTCTTCCCCAAAACAGGCAGGAACATATTGTATATGATGGTACAAGTGGATAAGGGTGGCATGTTCCCCCTGTCCCTTCCTTTCATCCTGCATAGCAACGGAGAGGTGGAGTATGTGGAGGCTGATATTGACAACATGCGAAGTGTCACCCTTCGCCGCAAATACCATTCCACGTGGAATGTCGTCGATATGCAGCGTCGTGTGCTGGGTGGGCAGATACAGGCTTCCCATGACGCAGACTTCAACCGCGTAGATACGCTCTACATCATATCAGACCTTACCTATCCCGACCGTATCCCTCTCAGTAGCAGCGGAAAGGCATACCGCTACTGGCGCTATCTCTCTGCCGATGGCACATACGGCAGCATTGCCGAGCTGGCCTTCTTTGCAGACAGCATACAGGTGAAGGGCAGTCCCATCTGTCGTGCTGGTGATCCAGCCCCCGCCTTCGACGGTGACTATCTGACGAACTACGAGACTGGCGATGCCGACGGCAACTGGGTGGGCATGGACATGGGCAAGCCTGTGGCCGTCACCCATGCTCGTGTCGTCCCTCGCGGTGATGACAACTACGTACGTGTGGGGGATATGTACGAGTTCCTGTACTGGGACAATGCCAAGTGGGTGAGCAAGGGTCGCGTCGTAGCCCAGGACAACAAGCTCATCTACGACTCCATCCCTCGCGGTGCCCTGATGTGGCTCCGCGACCTCACCCGTGGCATGGATGAGCGATGCTTCCTCATCCGTAAGGATGACAACGTCGCAGAGTGGTGGTAGGCAAGATACAGAAAACACATAACTAATTCAATAACCTAAAAACAGAAACATTATGAATCTGAGAAAAGCAACAATTCGCATTGTCTTCGCATTTGTGAGCGTGATTGCTCTTGGCGGTTTGATAGCAAGCTGCAGCACCGAGGAGTTTGAGGGACCCAGGAAGACACTGGCTACTAGAAGTACTATGGGTACTGAGCCTGGTGTACCAAATGAAAATTCACGTTGGAAAATCACTGATAGCTTTTTGGGTAATATTAGTTTTAACGACAAGGATTCTATTTTCAATTTTGAAGTTCCCATCGAGTATAATTCGGGGGAGGTTTATCCGGATGATCGTACGGGGTTACATGAGAGAGGGAGTAACGTACTTTATTGCAAAAGGCTCGATATGACTGGTAAGTACGATATAGAAGTCGTATCCTTTAACAGTCAAATTCACAGCCCTCTGAAATGGTATCAAAGCGCAGATGGACGATTTGCGTTCAACGTTATAGCAAACATAACTTACGAGGTTAATCTGTACCCCATTTTGGAGATAAAAACGCATAATGATAGTGTAACGATAAGGAAACCCGATTGGGATCATCCCCAAAAAGTGGAGAGAAGCCTGAGTATAGAAAAGACACATTTTGCCGATTCTCAACCATTCTGAATATATTATGAAAAGGATAAGAAAAACAACTATGAGAACCCTATTTGCCATTTTTCTTGTTATCATCAGTACGCTCCCCGCTGATGCGAGGAACAACAATGTAAATGTTGTCTATCAGTCTACTTACAGATACTTGAGCGTTCTGGACTACGAGACGAATGACACGGCTACGGTCGTGATTATTCGTTGTATGCTGTCGCCCGGAAAGGAGTTCATCCTAAAAAACAGCTCCCTGTATTTGTGCGACGAGCAAGGCAGGACCTACGGACTGAAGCGGATCGAAGGATTGACACAGGACAATGTAGTAAGATGTCTTTATTCTGGCCAGAAGGATTTTACGCTTGTTTTTGATCCTCTTGCAAAAAACGTAGAGGTTTTTGATCTTCGGGCGTCAAATGAGTTCTATGCGACGTTTGCCTTCTGGGGGATACATAAGGGAGATGGTTTGAAACGCAGAATCAAACATGTCAACGACAAGAACTATCGCATGACAAGAGAAGAGGTTGCTGTTGTTAACGGCAGTGCATGGATAAAGGGTGACGTCAGCAATTATTCCGGTTTGAAGCAACATGATACGCTTCAAGTATGCGTGAGAGGACAAGATGAGGAAGATGGAAGGTACAGATTACACTATTATCAAGCCACTGTTGCGGAGGATGGAAGTTTTGAAATGAAAGTTCCTCTTGAACACATGTGCTGGGTTTACATAGAAAGTAAAGCATCAACAATTCCAGTCATACTTTACCCGAATGACACGATTGACTTGACAATCGATGGACGAGACGATATAGACAGGAAGGTCACGTACAGTAGCAGGAAGGGTAATGATATGATGCCCAATCTGATGAAGGCTGCAGCAAACTATACATCATGGGATTTCGTATCCAAAAGATATGATGCAATCAGTCCTTCTACACTCCAGGACGAACTTGAACAAGAGAAGCAAGCTTTTGAGACATTCTCTGACTATCTGGCATGGAAATACAAATTGACACCAAAGGAGACGCACTTACTCAGGATTGCATATTATAGTCTGCTGTATGAGGTGTGTATCGCATCACTGAGTAATGCATACAATGAAACATTCTGGAGAGAAGAGGACATGGAAGAGAGAATAAAATACATAGATTCCGAAGAGGTTATAGAGGCTCATGGCTTCATGAGGGCTATCGATACAGATGACTATTCATATCTGATTTTGCCCAGCCAGTATCTGCTGCTTCATCTGCACAGGGCTATCCCGGTGGTTTCATCAATGATGACAAAGGACATGTATATAGAGATAATAGAGAAGTACATAGGCCGACACCTAAATGAGGACTGGAGGAAGCGAGTGGACATATAGTATGGACCGCCAAGGGACAGACACACATTTTGATTGTCATCAAAAGTGTCCCCATCCCTTGTATCTCACTTGATCTTCCCCTCTTGGATATTTCTCCCTCACCTATCATTCTCATCAGAGGCATCTCCTCGGCGGAGGTGCCTCTGATGCGTTATTCGCATGAAACAAGTGGAGAGTAGCTCTCACCACAAGCATGTGTCAAGAGATCGAAGCTGTAAAAAAACAACACAGAAAACGTGCTTTATACCTCTATCCACCATTGTATTGATGCATCTTATTAATGTTCTGCATATTACAGACTTTCACAATCGATTTATCCACCACTTTTCCACCACTTTTTCACCACTAATCCACCACTAATCCACCATAATTCTGCCATTTCTTCGACATGCCGGGGCACCTTCTCCAGACGACGTCTACTACCGCCCCGTTCGTGAAAAACCCTTGCACCGTTCCTTTCGTAAAGCCCTTGCACCCTTCCTTTCGTAAAAGCTCCTATTCCGCTCCTTTCGCAGACTGGCATCAAGGCCAGAGGCAAGGTGATACTTCTTTCTTCTATCAATTGATAGAAGAATGGATCATGTGCAAGATTTGGCTACACATACGGCAAGACCGGTTCTTCTACCAACTGATAGAAGCAAGAAGAGCTGCATGGGTATGCACCTCACGCGATGGAATAGTGCCTCACGTGATGGGATAGTAGCTTACACGATGCCGATGAGTGGCAGACTCATGGCAAGTTCATGGCAGATTTATGGTGGTTTTATGGTGGATTAGTGGTGGAAAAGTGGTGGAAAAGTGGTGGTAAAACAAATTCTATATCACCGTAACTCAGCACATTAGATGAGTTTAGTGGTGGATAAGGCAAAAAAGTTATAAATCTTAAGAAAAATGCATTCCGCTGAGTGAACTTGGAGAGCGGATCGTTGCATCTCCCTTTCCCCGCACTTTGGTCTCCTTCCCTCATTCCCATACAGATAAAATAGCAGAAGGCGAAGCTCGTTGAAGCTCCGCCTTCTGTGTCTGTTGTGACGCTGTTGTCGCCTTCTTTCCTGGCCCTTCGTGGCCTCCTACTTCGCGCTGAGTACGATTTCTGCGGGTTCGAGTCCTTCTGACTCCACCTTCACCTTCACCGCGCCGGGCTTCGAGGCACCCACGATACCGAGGCACATGCTAAGCCGTACCCGGCTGTGCCATACGCCGAGTACAGCTGTACCACGCGCATGGTACAGCCTGGGTACAAGTATGACAAGGCAAAGTCATGCACATGACAAAGCACATGGATGCTCGTGCGTGAACCTGCCAACAACTGACGGTAAAGCAAGGCATGCGCATGACGAGAGCCGAGCGTACTTATTCTAATTCAAGTATTGGGAAGTGATTTTTATGCTTCGCTCTTTTTCAGCCACAGCTCCATAAAGTGATCATAGACATAGTATCGGCCTTCGTCATTTGTGACGAGATCCTTATCGAGCAGGACTTTAGAAGCGCCTTGCACTACACTGGAGGTCAGGTGATGCTTGTGCAAGAACCGCTGGGTCATGATACCTTCCACCTTGCCTTCCTGCGCAATGGCTCGGAGCACTTCCTTTTGCTTGGGGCTAAGCAGATAGAGCAGGGAGCGATAGGCGAAGGAGTTGTGCTGGACGATGGTGAGAACGGCATTGTCAACATCTTCAATGCTAAATGTGATGTCTGCACGTCTGTCAGCATATAGGGTGTTCAGCACGTACTGGATGTACCAGGTCGTACCATCGAATTTCTCATAAAGATAATGGAATGCCTCTTGGCTGATTTGCTGGGCGTTGGCCTGTAGGTGACGGTTGACAAAGGTGAGATAGACAGCTTCGTCTATGGCTTCAAGTCCCATCAGCACCGCACTATGGTAGAAGGGCCTTGACTGCGTGGCAAACATCTCCGTCATCATGTGGCGCTTGGACCCCGAATAGATGAACTGCGCGTTGCGACTGTTCTGGATACGTTTGCGAAGAGCAGCCTCTATAGTCTTTTCTGGATAATCCGCTACAACCTGAAACTCGTCAATGGCCACAATGCATGGCTTGTCAGCACTTTCCAGATAGGCGAATATCTCATCAAGCACGATGTCCGGTGTATGTATCTCTCCTATGGAAAGGGTCCACTCGGGTGTGCCGTTGATGTCGAAACTTATGCCCGTCTTAAGTGATTTCAGGATAGATAGGAAATTTTCCAGAGCCTTACGTCCTTTGGATTTCAGCGTGTTGAGGATGCCTTTGCCCAGCTCGTAGGTGAACTCCTGAAGATTTTTGGTATCGTAGATGTCTATATAAAAGGTGTAGAAATTATCCTTGACGTGTGGTTGGAAGAAATAGTTGTGTATCATTCCCGACTTCCCCAGACGACGCTTAGCAATCAGTGCCACATTGCGCTGGTTGCGGATATGTTCGTCAAGTAAGGCTGTCTCTTGCACTCTGTCGCAAAAGTATTCGGGAGACTGATAACCTTCGATAAGGAATGGATTCTGCTGTTTCATAACGGGTTATGTAATTATGGATTTATAATTATTACGATTCCATAATGCAAAGATAGCTCTTTTCTTCTATCCTGCAAAGCATTGCAGAAAAAAAATCCACTTTCTGCTGTAGAGTGTACCAAGTGGGAGCTAGAGGCACATGTCGCAGTACCCACTTCGCCTGTCTCAATTCTTGATTTCTCTGTAGTGAAGCACATCGTTGTGTCATAAAAACTTAGAATAGTAATGGTTTTTCTTTTGCCTTTCATGTTTTTTTCCTAAATTTGCAGAAACCAAAGAACGTACATCATGAAGATCACCAACGGATGGCTCCCCCTTACGGCACTGGCTCTCAGCACCGTGGCGAGAGCACAGCAGAGACCCAACATCCTGTATATCATGACGGATGACCACACGGCACAGATGATGTCGTGCTACGATCATCGCAATGTGCAGACGCCCAATCTGGACCGCATAGCGCGGGACGGAGTGAGGTTTGTCAACAGTTTTGTGGCCAACTCGCTCTCCGGACCCAGCCGTGCCTGCATGATCACGGGCAAGCATAGCCACAAGAACGGCTTCACGAACAACGAGCATGGCATCTTCGACGGCAGTCAGCAGACCATGCCCAAGCTGATGCAGAAGGCTGGCTACAGCACGGCGCTCATCGGCAAGTGGCACCTCGTGAGCGACCCGACGGGCTTCGACCACTATGAGATCATACCCGGACAGGGCGACTACTACAATCCCACCTTCATCACCATGGACGGACAGCGACACACGGAGAAGGGCTACCTCACCAACCTGCTCACCGACAAGGCCATCAGCTGGATGGACGAGCAGCAGAAGACGGACAAGCCTTTCATACTCTTCCTCCACGAGAAGGCGTGTCACCGCGACTGGCTGCCCGAACTGAAGTATCTGCGTGCCTACGAGGATGTGACGTTCCCCTTGCCCGACAACTTCGACGATGACTGGGACGGACGTCTGGCCGCTCAGCGTCAGGAGATGGCCATCGCCGACAATAGTGTGATGACGATGGACTACGACATCAAGATGTTTGACCCCAATGTCAATACGCATCTCACGTCGACCTATCTCTCCTTCATCGGCCGTCTGGACAGCCGGGAGAGGGCCATCTACGATCAGTTCTACGACTCGCTGGCCGTGGACTTCCGCAGCCGCCACCTCACGGGCAGAGCCCTGAAGGAGTTTAAGTTCCAGCGCTTCATGCGCGACTATGCCAAGGTGCTGAAGACCTTCGACGACAATGTGGGCCGCCTGCTGGACTATTTGGACAAGACGGGTCTGTCGGAAAACACCTTGGTGGTCTATACCTCCGACCAGGGCTTCTACATGGGTGAGCACGGATGGTTTGACAAGCGATTCATGTACGAGGAGAGCTTCTCCACACCGCTCGTCATGCGTATGCCCACCAAGTGGCAGGGACCGCTGGCCAAGGGCGACATCACGGAGATGGTGCAGAACATAGACTATGCTCCCACCTTCCTCGAGCTGGCCGGGGCACCTATACCCGAGGACATACAGGGCGTGAGCCTCCTTCCTCTCCTCAAGGGAGAGCACCCCAAGAACTGGCGACAGAGCCTCTACTACCATTACTACGAGTACCCTGCCGAGCACAGCGTGCGTCGCCACTACGGCGTGCGTACCATGGACGGCTGGAAGCTCATGCACTTCTATCCCTCCGACGGGGAGAAGCCTCAGCAGCAGGTGGACCAATGGGAACTCTACGACCTCAACTCCGATCCTCGCGAGATGCACAACATCTACGGGCAGAAGGGCACGGAGAAGCAACTGAAGCGCCTCAAGAAGGAACTCGTAAGGCTGCAGAAGCAGTACGACGATCCCATACAGGAAAAGAACGGTTTTTAATAAACCTCACAACCACAGTTCCCAACGGTTCTCCGTTGGGCTCAAAAAACCTCATAACCTCATAACCTCAAAACCATAATGAGAAAAATTGCATTGATCCTTGCTGTGCTGGCATCGGGAACGCTGATGGCACAGAATCGCCCGGGTGGCAATGCCCAGGCGCAGCCTGCAGGGCCTGTCAACCCTGTGTTTGACAAGTACGTCCAGCCCGACGTATCGTTTGATGTCTACTTCTCCAAGGCAACAGCCAAGGCTGTCACGCCCGACAAGGACGGATTCATTCGACGCTGGACCTTGCTGGAACCCATAGCCAAGCTTGACATCAACTCCAACAATCTCTTCACCGACTCATGGCTGAGAGCGGAGTTTGCCAGAGAGTATTTTCAGGGACAGCAGACGGCCGTCCCCAACGATGGCGACCAGGTGACCGTGAAGGTGCTCAAGCGTGCTCCCGGCGGTGGTATGCGCAGAGGCGGCATGGGCCCAGGACAGGGTGCTCCTCAGCAAGCCGCTCCTCAGCAGGCTGTTCCCGAGTATGAAGATGCTACCCTGAAGTGGCAAAGCGTGGACAGCAAGCGCTACAATGTGAAGCTCAATCGTTTTGCCAAGAGTCAGGGACTCCGATCGACGAGTGCACTCTTCATGGGTGTCACCGTGGTCAATGCTCCTGAAGACATGACCGTGAGACTGGCTGCCGGCTCCAACTCTGCTTCTATGTGGTGGGTCAACGGCGAGGAAGTGCTCATGATGTCGGCCGACCGTCGTATGGTGGTGGACGACTGCGTGTCCAAGAAGTTCACCCTCAAGAAGGGACCCAATGTGGTGCGCTGCTCTATCATCAACGGACCCGGCATGAGCGACTTCTGCGTTCGCTTCATCGGACAGGATGGCAAGCCTGTCACCAATCTCACAATCACGAACAAATAAGAAATGACGTCAATGAAAAAGATATTAGCTTCGGCAGTCATGTCGGTACTGGCACTGGCTGCAAACGCACAGACAGGAGACATTTTCATACACGACCCATCCACCATCGTCAAGTGCAATGGCATCTACTATACCTTCGGAACGGGAGGCGGCGGACTGATGTCGGACGACGGATGGACTTGGCGCTCTGGCGCTGTAAGACCCGGTGGAGGAGTGGCTCCCGATGCCTTGAAGATAGGCGATCGCTACCTCATCACCTATAGCGGCAACTTCCCCGGCACTCAGGGCAAGACCCATGGTGTGGCTACCACGATGTGGGCTGAGACTCTTCATCCCGACTCGGTGAAGTATACCGATGAGGAACTCGTGGCTTGGGCCGGAGCCGACGATGACTGCTACTGCATCGACCCTGCCTTGCTGCTCGATCCTACGACCGGGAGACTGTGGATGTCGTACGGAACCTATTTCGGTGCCATCCGTCTTGTGGAACTTGACCCCAAGACTGCCAAGCGACTCCCCAAGAGCGAGCCCATAGACATCGCCATCGACTGCGAGGCTACGGCTATGATGTATCACAATGGCTGGTACTACCTGCTGGGCACTCACGGCACTTGCTGCGACGGCGTCAACTCCACCTACAACATCGTGTGTGGTCGCTCGCGTAGCGTCACGGGTCCTTACCTCGACAATGTGGGACGCGACATGCTCCAGGGAGGTGGAAAGATGGTGCTCTCGGCTGGCAACAGAGTGACTGGTCCCGGCCACTTCGGACAGTACGTCGAAGAGGAGGGTTGCGAGAAGATGTCGTGCCACTTTGAGGCCGACTTCGACCGTAGCGGCAAGAGCGTGCTGGGTATCCGTTCGCTCCTCTGGAAAAACGACTGGCCCGTAGCAGGCGATCCCTTCAAGCCCGGCACCTACGAGATAGAGTCGGAGCGTCGTGGCTATGCCCTCGAACTGGCTGTTGACTTCGTGAGAATGCAAGGCGCAGGCCGTGGTTTTGGCAATGCCTCCACTCCCGATGTAGCACTGCAGACCCAGCTCTTGGCCGACGTGGTGGGTGACTGGCCCAAAGGCAATATCGACATCCGCCTGAGCGACTATATGTTTCGTCCTCACCAGCGCTGGACTGTCACACCCGTAGAAGGCAAGGGCGGCTATCTGGGCGCTCCATACTACAAGATCATCATCGAAGGTACCAATCGTGCCCTGACAGCAACTGCCGATGGTGAGCTCACAGCCGTGCCTCAGTACACCGGTGCTCCCGAGCAGCTCTGGCGCATAGAGCAACTCATCGACGGTACCTATCGCATCATCAGCGAGAAAGTGCCCGGCAAGGTAGGGGAGCAGTTTGCCTTGGTTTGCACAGGTGACTGCACGCTCACCCTGGGCAAGTTCAACTTTAACGACGACAACTGCAAGTGGAACTTCCGCGATCGCTAGCGCGGCAGCCATTCTCCACATCATATAATATACAATTTAAGCCAAGATCTACTTTGCTGTGTAGGTCTTGGCTTAAATATTTGTCCAAAGGGAGAGAGGGGAGAGAGCCTGCACACGGTCATAGGTGCTTCATTTTCGGCTCATCTGTCCGCACGGACTATGCCCTAAAGTGCATCGTCTGACGGATGGAGTCGATAATCTCGGGATTGGGGATGTCCCACAGCGTACCCAGTACGGCAATGACGAAGTTCTCTGCCAGTGCTTCTTCTGGGTAGGTCGTGTATTTGGTATTCCTCCCTATGTGCTTGATATATTCGCTCCATCCTCTCGAGGTGTCCATGAAAACCAGTTCGCCGTTCTCGTCACGGATGAACTCCATATTCTCATCGACGGGGAAGAAGAAGGGGCGGAACCATTTGTGGAAATGATTTCCATCGCACATGTAGGTGCAGTTGGCTATCACGACAACGTCTTGATACCCCTTTCCTACCTTAAATCTTGCATGGCACACCTGATTGCAGACATCGGGATTGCTGACGAAGTGCAGCGCCTTGGCCTCTGGATAGCTGAAGAACTTGTCCTCCACCTTGAAGCCGATGATGTCGTACATGGCTTTCTTGAAGGCCGGGCAGTTGCGAGTGAGGACATGAAACAGCTCATGGACGAGGAGATGCTCTAGGAAACCATCGTTGTCGAAGGCGTTCTGATTGATGTAGATGGTATGGCCACGCGTGTAGCCAAAGGCGTCGTTCTCCTCCTTTCCCGTGGTCTTCACCAGGTTGATCTGCTCCATGCAGGGTAGCACCATGCCTCTACGTTTCAGTTCGCTGTCGATCTCGCAGAGCAGATACGTCATAGCCTCTATCTCCTCCTCCGTGAAGTCGAGGACGGCCTCCTCGCAAAGCTTCAGATACTGATCCAGTGTGGCCCCCCTCTTGTCGCATCGGCAGTCCAGGTCGAGCTGAGTCAAGTTGTCGATGTATGAATCGTGCTGGGTGATTAGCTTCTTGCCCTCCTCCTTGGTGATGAATGTACAGTTGATGTCTTGAAAGTTGCATGTATTCCAATTGCTCATAAATGATTGATGTTTAGATATTTAAGGATGTTTGTTGCTTAAGGTTTGTTTGGTTGGCCTACCTCTATACTAAGGCAGGAGAAGGAGGAGAAACCTACTCCTCGGAGAAGGTGACCTTCTGGCCGAGGATGTAGATATAGGAGCTGTTTAGGAGCTCAGTGTTGATGTGTGGCTTCGTGCCTTCTATGAGGCAACGGCGGCAGATGGTGAGTATCTTGCCTACGGCATTTCCTCCCTTGATGACGCCCTTTTCGTCGGGGTAGGCTGCCCAAATGGGGTCTCCCTTGACGAGCTCTACGATGACCCTGTCTTGGGGAATGGAGAGGAGGTGCTGACGGAAAGCTTCGCTGTGAAGGCACTTCTGCCAGATGCACCAGAGCATCCAGTCGAGGCGGAAGGTGGGGAAGTCGGGACGGATGTCCTTCTTGTGCTTTGTCTTCTTGTAGCGCTTTGCAGCATAGCCACTTGTGGCTGTAAGGACATCCCTCTGGATGTCGAGGTGCTGGGGGGTGCTGAGGCTCCATTCGCCCAGGAGGTAGAGATGCTCGGTGGACTTCCACGTGTGTCCGAGGACGGTGTGGGGGAAGCCTGAGGCCATGTTGCCGAGGTGTAGATCGATGCCTTCGCAGGTGTCGTGAGGTTTAGAGTAGTGGATGATGTGGAGATCGCTAGTGTCGAGTGACTCCTGACGGTTGAGGGTGGACTCTGTGATGGTGAGGTTGTAAAGCTCCTCGGGGCTGAGATGTCTGTCTTGTAACAATGTGTAAAAGGTTAGGTTGTGAGACGTGTTGCCTGTTTTCTGGGTGCAAAGTTGGCGATAAAAATCGAGCGGGGAAAAATGGGTATACGTATAACGAAATGTTCACAGCCGTTCGTCACATTCGGATGTATGCCTCAATAAGGATGCAAGGCGGATAACATCTATATCTTTCTGTATGGATTTGCCCGTTCTCAAATTTGTGCTTAAGCTTCATACGGCTTGTACTGATGTTTTATATGGGAAAATGATATTATATAATGTTCTCAGCTATGGCTTGACATAGGGTCTGCAACTGCTCAGCAGCAATCCTTGCTACAAGGGATGCTACCATCATCGCATCAGGGTTGCTGACAAATGTCCATGCGACAAATAGCACTAATGGAAGAAGGAGCCACTGAGGCAAGATGGTTTGGGGAAGGTTTGCTTTGTAGTCTTTATTTAGCCTTGGATGTATATCAGAGCACAGGTCGCTTTGTGTCTTTATATTGAATCCATAACGGTCAAATCTGCGCCCCATCTCTTGGAACTCCGGCCCGTGACCGACATTCAACTTGCCTATACTGTAAAAGTACAGGTGTATCATCTCATGTAGTAAGGTGTTTTGGATATTACCCTCTGGACGCGAGTAATAGTTGGATATGCGGATAGTATAGTGCATAGGACCCACTCTACGTCCGAGTCTATTTCTCTTGCAGGTATATGAGCACTGCCCCAGATGTTGGCTTGAGCCGTCAATGACAAACTTGGGGGTAGGAAGATGCCCACCGAAGAACCTCTCATTCATAAGTGCGAAGTTTCTCTCTATCCAGTTGATATCTACGTACATAATCTCACGTTTACTCGTTTTGACTCTGCAAAGATACGTCTTTTCCCTGGACTTTGGTGAACTCCCCCTGTTCAAGGCTGTTCAAACAAAAACCGCTCACCACGTTAATGGTGAACGGCTAAATGTGATGTCAACAACTATACAATCGGTAGTATTTGTCTTTTCTCATAAAAAAAAGAGATATAAATAGAGCGTTAGCCCTAATCTCTTTATGCATCTTTAATAATGTTGATGAAATCCAGCGCATCCTCTGGCAGATGGTACTCCAACTGGCTACCATTATCGCGAAGCTCCATAAGCAGACGGCCAGTGAGGTTTGAACCTACCCACTTGTCACCTTCGAGCTTGGCACTCCATGTGTCGGCCTTCTTGTTTGGGTTGGGTTGCTGCTCTACGATAATCTTGCCTTTGCTTCGCTCCAGCTCGTTGCGGAAAGCCTCACATTGGTTGTACTTCTGCTGCATGGCATATTTGAGGGCATCCACAATCACGCTGCCCCAGTCCTGACGACGGTGGTCTGGTTCATAGCTCTTTGCTGTCATCTTGATGTTGCCGCTCTTCTTGCCGCTGGCAGTAATACCGTTCCAAACCTTCACGGCATACTCCGGATCATTGAACTTCATCATCTGGAAGATGTGTTCAGCACTCTTGAACTCCACACCGTCAATGATGATAGGAGTTGTAGCCATATTGCTCAGCACTCCCCATTCCTCATGAGTTTTGCAGAATACGGCGCACATCTCAGCAGGATAAGTCATCCACTTGTAATATTCAGGGTAGAACTCCTCGATAAGATGACTTACACTTGTTCTTGCCATATCGTTACACTTCCTTTCTATCAGTTAATACCCACTTCGTTGAACCACACACCTTCTTTGCCTCCACATCGATATGTTCGCGCTTCACGATATGCACGTTGGCATGATCGAACACAGCAATGTTCCTTGGACCGTCAGGCTTTGTCTGAGCTGTTGGCCATACATTGTAGAGTACACCCACACTGTTGAGCAATTCAGCAGCAGACTTCTCTTCTGCAAAACCAGCCTTTTTAGCACCTGTGATGGTCATACCCACCCACTTGCGGAACTCCTTGCCCTGAGCCTTCACTTTCTCAGGAGCCTTAACACCCAATTTCTCCTCCACCTTATTTATAATAATAGCAGAGACAGGCAGGGCAGACACAAGGTGATTATCCTCCGTCAACTCAGGTATCTCC
The DNA here is from genome assembly GCA_045617275.1 of Bacteroidaceae bacterium. GTDB lineage: Bacteria > Bacteroidota > Bacteroidia > Bacteroidales > Bacteroidaceae > Physcousia. Next base: position 13,580 of record JAZLII010000045.1, on the reverse strand, counting down.
ACCGTATAGAGGTAATGATCAGGAGTGAGTTCCACGTTGCGAGGTTGAGAATAATGTACCGCAGAGGCCTCCACCTCAGTCAGATACACGCCAAAACCGAACTTGATGCCGGTGCCATCACCAGCCTTACTCAAATCAAACCTGTCAAACAGCACAGGCGAACCATGATATAAAGTCATCATAATGATATTAGATTAGCAAGATGCAAAGTTACACAAAATTGTCCTAATCAGAGCTATCCCCCCTCAAGGCTGTGCAAACTCTCTGCCACTCTGCCTCGGGGCTTCCCTCAAACTCGATGGTCAGGATCACGTCCGACTCATAGCCGCCCTCCTCTATGGGTTCACCCTTCTCGTCGCGCACGTCAGCCGAGGCTACACGGCCGCCTCGGTGCATCTCCACAATCATCATCGTATAGCCGCCCTTGAGGATGCTCGACATGGTTGCTGTCACCTTGTATTTGTAGTCCCCTTCATAGTATAGCCCCAGTTCGCGTCCGCTGTTGAACGTCACCTTCACCTTGTCGCCTTTGATCAACTTCGAGGAATATATCCTTCCCACCTTGCCATTTCCTTTCGGGCGACGGATGGGTATTCTCATCGACCCCTGCCACAGACATTCCGTCTCCAACTCCTCCGTCAGGATGTCCGCCTTTCCCTGCAGTTGGTCCCACTTGTATTGTGATTCGGAAATGAACTCGGCGATATAGTCCAATGTCTTCTCACTGACAGGTTTCTTTGATTTTACCTTTCCGTACATTCGCTTCAGAGTCGTCACGCTCACCTTGTAGTCCTCGTCTGCCGATTTCGATTCCTCTTTTTTGCCGATAGCTTTTCTGAGGTTTTCGAAGTACGGTCCCCCGTTTTCCTGATTGTTAATGTATTGCTTCTCGTGCTCGGGATCCATGAGGTAGCTGTACAACATCTCGTGGGTTGTGCAAGAATAGTCCTTCCCAACCACCTCTTCTGCCATCGCCTTCAGTCGCAGGAGGTAGAGCATCTCGTCCGATAGTTTCGCTTCGTATTCGTTCATGATACTTTGTGTTTCTAAAATAGAGATATCTTTGCTTCTCCCTTACAGAGCAAAAGTACAAACAAATATTCTATCTCCCAAACATATCATGCGAAAAGCGCGTATGGATAAGAATTGCGGCTGGGCCTTCAGAAGAGTCCCTTGATGAGATAGAACAGTACGGGGACGAGAAGGCTTGGAAGGAGGTTGACCGTCTTGCAGTCCTTGATGCCAAGGATACCGAGGCCTGAGGAGAGGATGAGGACACCACCCACGAGGCTGAGCTCGCAGCGCATGGGTTCGGGCATACCGTCACCGCAGAAGTAGGCTATGGCGTAGAACATGCCCTGCCAGCAGAAAAGGATGGGGGCGGCCAGGAGCATGATCCATCCGTAGGATGCAGCCAGTACGGCAGAAGAGACGAGGTCGAGCGTGCCATTGGTGTAGAGGAACGTGTTGGCCGACTCTCCGAAAGACCATCCTCCCGTGGGTGAGAGGCAAGAGAGCACGGGGCCTACGATGCTGAAGGTACCTATGCAGTAGAGCAAGACGCCCGTCATGAGGCCTTGCAGACCGTTGTTTTCATTGCCGTTGCGCTGGTTGAGCTTCTCATTCAGGCGGTCGATGCGCTCAGAGAGTCGGAGTTTGGTACCTACGATTCCGCCTATGGCCAGACTAAGGATGAACAGGACGGGAAACTCGCTCTTGGCCATGTTGGGCAATGCCGCATTCATACCCAATACGAGGCAGCAGAGCCCCAGGGAAGTGAACAAGGCTTGCTTGTATTTCTCACCGATCCCCGTACGCAAAAGGGCTCCAAATGAGCTACCTATGAGGATGGTGCAAGTGTTGACGATGGTTCCTAACATATATTTCAGTTTGGGTGGTTTTTTACTTTATTTAGGTTTCGCTTTAAGGAGTTAACGGGAGTTATCAGGAGATACCGCTTCGCTCAGGGAGTTCTTATGCAGGCGAGCTGCTAAGCGTCACCGCAAGCGGATGCCGAGCGATCGGACGAATGATTTAGCTTTCTGAGGACTTTTTACTATTGCTTTTGATCGCTGACAAAAGCCCGCTCGCTCCGGTTAAATCCCGCTCGACTCTCAACGCCTTGCCATGTATCTCTCCAATCCTTTACGCACGGAAGTAAGTCCGAAATCGGCGTTACGGAGTTGGGATATGGGCACCCAGCGCAGGGTGGAGATGTCGTCCATCCCTTTCAGGGCGGGACGGCCTGTGAGACGTATCTCGAAGAAGAAGTCGATGGTCTTGACGCAGATGCCGGAGAAGGGGTAGGTGTTGGGCTGTGAGAAGAGGTAGTGGAGCTCAGACTCAGCGACTTTCAGTCCGCTCTCCTCCAGGATCTCACGGCACATGGTCTGCTCTATGGTCTCGTCCAAGTCGGCAAAACCGCCCACGAGGTCGAGCGTACCCTTGGCGGGCTCGTTTTGACGTACGCCAACCAACATCTCGTCATGGTCATTGACTATGACGGCCACGGTGGCACCTCGAGGGTTGGTGTAGTAGGTAAAGCCACAACTGGGGCACTTGCGTGCATTCTCTCCCTTTTCTGCAAAGCCTGCTGCTCCGCAGAGAGGACAGAAGTGGAAACGGTAGAGTGGGTTGTCTTCTTTCATCATGATAATTCAAGTTTCGTAAGCTCCGCTTTCACAGGTCGTCAGGTTTTTCGGTTTTGGGTCGCTTCGCTTTTCGCCTGTCAAGTATTATCAACCATCAAAGCCGTCAAACCGAAAAGAGCTTATTTGCCCAGTTTCTTACTGGCCTTGCGCACAGCTTTCTCCACTTGGCTGGCAATGACACCAGCGCCTTCTACGTTGGGATGGATGCCATCGGGGAAAAGGGCCTGCTTGCCTGTGGTAGCCTTGTAGAGGTCGAGGATGGGCCAGTGGTGCTTCTTGGCCATCTTCTTGATGGCGGGAATCTCCTGCTGGGCGATGATGTCGTCGTGTATGTTCCAGCGCACCTCGTAGGCCTTGGCTGGCAGGGCGATGATGATGCGAGGGTGAGAGGGTAGTTGCTCAAACTCACGAGCCAGAGCCTCAAGGTCGCGAATGAAACGCTCTGTGCCTGTCCAGTTCTGAGGTTTGCTGTCGTTGGTACCCAACTTGATGACGGCTATCTGTGGCATAAACTCCCTTGCGGCGGTGTACTCCTGGGTGGTGGTCCAAGGGAAGTCGCCTTCCTTCTGAGCTGTGGTGCCGCTCACGCCGAAGTTGACCACTTTGTATTCATTGCCCAAAAGAGCTTGCAACTGGGCAGGATAGGTGTCGTGCTCACGGTCCTGTATGCCGTGTCCGTAGGTGATGCTGTTGCCAATGCAGGCTACGCGAATCTGAGCAGACAGGCAAGTGGCTGCCAGCAAGAGAATGAGGGTGAACAGTTGTCTTTTCATGGTGTGTCTTGAGTTTTTGGACCCAACGGAAAACCGTTGGGCACGGTGGTTTTGTTTATTTAGGCCATCTCAAACCATTCCACTTCGCCTCCCCAAAGTGAGAGGAATCGGTGGAAGTCTGCATTGAGCAGTGCCACGCTGGCCGTGTTGTCGCAAGGGTGGAATGACATCATGGGAGCATCGTGAAGGTCTTTGTCAACGAAGAACTTCACCCGGTGGCCGTTGTCGAAGAGTTCGCGAGGAGAGGCATCTTGGAGGTCAATGTCGTTGATGAGGCCCAAAGGCGATACGCTTCCGGGACGAAGTCCCAGGCAACGCTCCATGCGCTCTTCTGAGGCAAAGGAGAGTTTGCCCTCACGGATGATCTGCTGAAGCTGTACGAAGTTGAGCGACTTGTGACACTCCATGGTGACAAGATAGTGACGCTTGCCGCTGTGGTTGCGCAAGAAGAGATTTTTGCAATGGGTGCAACCTTGCAGTTGCTCCTGTGCATTCCAGAACGCCAGTCCCTCCTCGATGGTGAAGAGCGGGTCGTGCCGGAGCAGAGTAAAAGGGATGTCGTGTGCTTCCAGGAAGCGGACGACCTTGTCTATTCTTTCGTTGCTTTCCATCATTCTATTCTTTCGTGGTCTTCCACATGACACCTCGATAGAGGTTGCAACCGATGAAATTGCCAATGACGATGCTCACGTAGAAGATGAGTATGTCGAGGGCGTTGGCCGTGAGGAAATCAACGGGTACGCAAAGATAGTAGAATCCGTCGGCCACACAGTGGGGGAAGCCACAGGTGATGAACAAAGGTACACCGAAAAGCAAAGGCAGATTTTTCCCTTCACGGGCAAAGGTGACTGCTGTAGTCATGATAAATCCACAGCCGATAGCCAAGACACCACCGTAGAATGGTCCCATGCGAAGACGACCTTCGAGGATGGCCTGTGCCGTATCTTGCAGAGGCATGGGGGAGCAACGCACCATCAGTGCTACGGCAAGACAGCCCACCAGGTTGGTGCCCAGGATGAGGCACAGTTTGCCCAGTTCGCCACGGTGGATGAACCCTGCTGTACCTGTGTAAAGCTTGAGGGCATAGTGTACTACCGTGAGGAGTCCGAACGAAAAGAGTACGGCTCCGATGATGCTTTTCTCTGCGAGATAACCATATCCGGCTATGCCGATACATACACCGGCCAGAAAGCTGGAACGAAGGAGGGCTGGCAAGTCTTTCATCATCTTACTTCTTCTTTGTCAGTTTGGTGAGTATCTTGGTGAGCTCCTTGCCAAAGCTTTCCATGGGGTATACATTCCAGTAGTTGTCTCCCGTCTCTATGTCTACGATGAGGTAAGCCAGACGATCAGACTTGTCGCACAGCATCTGCATCTCCTCCAGGGTGAAGAGGAACTGAGGATAGAAATACACAGGGTCGTTGGAGTCTATGAAGTTGCTCTCTGCACTTTTGGCATACACTTTCTCCGTGATGCCTTCCTTGCCGAAGTTGTTCCAGATGCTCTCGTCGGCAGGGTCGCCTAAGATGGCACTGGCATCCTCGCCGTTGTAGCCCAAGAGCATGTGGTAGTCGTTCTTGTCCAGGAATACCATGGTACGTCCTTCTGGGTACACGCCGCGCTTGTCTATGGCCGTGACGGGCATCTGAAGCATGAAGGTGGTGTCGTTGATGGCCTCGATGAGTACGGTCCAAGGTACTTCATGAATGCCGCTTCGACCGCAAAGCAACTTGGTGGATCTTACGAACTTACGCTTGCCTGTGGATTGCTTTCTCAGTTCGCTGAGTCGCGACACGGGGCGCTTAGCCAGACTGAAGCGAACACGCTGCTCTTCGACATCGAGCTTGCGATGGGTAGTGACATAGCCGTCGGCCGTGATGCGCAGATAGCGGTTGGGGGCACCGGTGTAGGCCATGGTGAAGTTGCCGCTACGGTCTGTGGTAGTGGCGTTGTGTATGCGATGCTCACTGTCAGTCTCCATCACGTAGGCCTTGAAAATGGGATTTCCGAGGCTATCGGTGATCGTACCGCTGACGTGGCTTTGTGCCTGTGCGGAGAGATAGCAGAATACAGCAATGAGGGTCATCTGCAGACGGCAGAAGGTGCTGGTGAACTTTTTACCTGAAAAACAAGTGAATGTCATACCTAATTTATACCTAATTTATATATAAGAAACTGTGTGCAAAATTATACATAAAAAGCACGTCCTACAAATTTAAAGGTAAAAAGATGCACAAAGGCATACTTTTTTTACATATCTTTGCAAAATAATCATAGAAGAAACGAATCTTGGATATGGAATGCCGGAAGATATTGTTGGTCATGACGATGGCCATGGGAGGAATCCCCGGTGCATCGGCTCAGAACCTTCAAGCCTATGCCAATCACCCCGACTCTGCCTTTTTCTGCAGCGATGAAGCTCAGCGCATAGGGCAGCAAGTGCTCCTGTGGCAACGCACCACGGGTGGCTGGCCCAAAAATGTGGATATGGTCAAACCTATGACAGACAGTCTACGGCAGGCTGTGAAGGAGGAGAAGGGCAGGCTCAACGACTCCACCATAGACAACGGAGCCACTTTTCAGCAGATGCGCTTCCTGGCCTGGCTCTATCGCTATACGCACGACAAGGTCTACCGAGAGGCATTCGTCAGAGGCGTTGAATTCTTGCTGAGTGGACAGTATCCCAATGGCGGCTGGCCTCAGTTCTGGCCCGAACGCAGAGGCTATCAGTGGCACATCACCTACAATGACGATGCCATGGTCAATACGCTCAGTCTCCTCCGTGACATGGCAAGTCAGAGAGCACCTTTCGGGGGAGACCTCACCACTGAGGCCTTGCGAAATCGCATGCAAAAGGCATTTGACAAAGGTGTGGAGTGTATCCTCGCCACCCAGATAGTGGTCGGCGGACAGCCCACCATCTGGTGCCAACAACACGATCATGAGACCTTGCTCCCTGCTCCTGCACGTGCCTACGAACTCGCATCGTACTGTCCGGTGGAAAGTGCGCAGATACTTCGCCTGCTCATGGATTTGCCCCATCCAAGCGAGCGGGTATGTCGAAGCATAGATGGGGCTATAGCATGGCTTGAGAAGCACAAGCTGACAGGTATACGCCTGGAGAACTTCCGCAACGAAGAGGGCCAGCGCGATGTGCGTGTCGTCCAGGATGCCGGAGCTCCTCCCATCTGGGCTCGCTTCTACGACTTGCAGACGGAGAAGCCATTCTTCTGTGATAGAGATGGCATACCACGCCCCGAACTTTCTCTCATAGGCTACGAAAGGCGTACAGGATATAGCTGGTACAACAACAAGCCGGCACAGCTCTTTCCGCTCTATGAGCAATGGAAGAAAAGACACGGCAGAGACTGACTCGCCTGGCAGAACCTCTTAGGGAGTGTGAAATAAAGAAAGCCATCGTATGGAGTGTACGATGGCTTTCGATGTATTTTGTGCGTTCAAGTGAGCAAGTATGGACTTGCGAACCTGAGTTTTTTTACTTCACGTCGACCAGTCTCAGGTAGAAGATGCTGGGAGCCAGACCTCTATCCGTGGCCTTCATGGTGACACGCACGCTTTCCTTAGCTTTGCCCTTCTCGTCTACGAGCATGCTTTCGGGGATGGGGAAGGTGATGTTCATGAAGTTGTTCTCATCGATGGTCTCATGATTGCGAGGACAGGTGAAGTTCTCCGTCAGAGGCATGTCGTCGATGTAGATGCTGCAACGACGTCCACCATCGTTGTTGACGAAGCGGAACAACACGCCTACATTCTTCGTGGGCAGGGGAGCCTGGTTGTTCTGGCGCATGTTGGTGAAGGTGTAGGTCACCTCATTGTTGGTGGGCACCTCACGGCAGGACTCGCTATTGAAACCTCCACGGGTACAGCCAGTAGAGGCTACCATGAGGTGGCCTGCCTCGCTCTGCTGCTCACCGGTGGCTACGAAGTCGATGGTGCGAGCATCGAGTGCTGCGGCTTTCAGTTCGGCCTGTACCATGGGACTCTTGGCAAATTCCTCTTCTGTCTGAGCATACCAGTAGCAAGAATAGCGTGCATGGTGTATAGCATAGAAAGGCTCGAGGGTCAGTTCGGGCCACTTACTCTGCTTAGTCTCTGTAGGCTTGATGGTGTAGAGATGGCGGGCAAGCAGCTTAGGCTTGATGCTGGCCAAAAGAGCCTGACGATCGCCTACAAACATGGGAGCGATGTTGAGCGACTTCTTAGAACCCTTTGAGCCGGGTGAGTGGCTCATACGGCCGTTGTCGGCATACTCATTTTGCAACTTCTCATAGGGAAGGCCTGTGAGATGAGCCTCCGACTCGTTTTGTGCAGTGGTGCGAGCTGCAAGGAGGAGGGGACCCACCTTGAAGGCCACGTAGTCTGTGTAGTTGGGGCACTCTTCCAGACGGATCTTCATGGGAAGGGCTACCTCCACGACATCACCCTTCTTGAAAGAGGTGCGAAGTGTGAAGTAAGTAGAGCCGGGCTGTGCGTCTTGAACGGTCTTGCCGTTGAGGGTGACGCTGAATCCATCGCACCATGAAGGCTTGCGGATGGCCAGCGTGTACTTGCCGGGACGGGTGATGGTGAGACGGGTGCCCTGCTCATAGGGGAAGCCGGTCTCCTGCTTCAACCCGAAGTCCTTACTGTTGAGCTCAGTGGGCATGAACTGATTGACAAACAAGGTGTCCTTGCCCACATGGGTGTAGGTAAAATGGGCGTACTTCGAGTGGTTCTCCATACCAGTGCCCACGCAGCACCACATACCTTCATTGACTTGCGAATAGATACGGTAGCCACCGGGACGCAGGGTAGTGAAGTATACGTAGCCACCAGTGGTGGGATCTTGAGTGGAGAGGATATGGTTCCACATGGCAGCCTCGTAGAAGTCGGCATATTTACCATCGTGGCTGGCGTCGAAGAGTTCTTCGGAAAGCTTCAGCATGTTGTTGGTGTTGCAACTCTCGGGACCCTCCAGATTGGTCATGTAGGGAGAGCAGTTGTCTGAAGGCAGGAAATGCTCACCTACGGAGTTACCTCCGATGCAGACGGTACGGTGGGTGGCCACGTCGTCCCAGAAGTTCTGGGTGGCATCGCTGAAGAGGTTCATCTCTGCGGCCATCTGGCTGATTCCCTTGGCATCGGCCACTTGCTTGGTACGCTCGAAACCGATGAATTTAGGCACTTGGGTATTGGCATGGTTGCGGTCCAGGAAGTGCTCATTGTAGTGGTTGTCCTTAGTCTGCATGCCATCTATCATACGACGGTGGCTGAAGCGGATGGCTGCATCCATGTACTTCTGATCGCCAAAGAGGTAATATGCATCGGCGAGGGTCTCATTGATGCCGCCATGCTCGGTGTTGAGGATGTCTTGCAGTTGCTTGTTGTCAAACTTCTCCACGACCTTGATGGTCCAGTCGCACAAGCGACGGTACATCTCAAGAGCCTGCTTGTCGCCGGCATAGACATAGGCATCGCGCAGACCTGCCATCACCTTGTGCTGGCAATAGAAAGGCACCTTGCCGCCATGCTTGCGGAAAGCATTCATGTCACCCTTGAGCATACCGGTCCACATCTCCATGTAAGGCTGACCTCCGAGATATCCTTCCATACCGTCAGGATTGCCGTTGAAGGCATCCTGGCAGTCCTTCATGATGCCGAGGCAATACTCCATGCACTTCAGCATCTGCTGGGCGAGAGAGGAGAGCTCGGGATCGTTTTTCATGGCTGCATAGCCAAGAGCGAGGGCCGTGATGTAGTGTCCGCCCACATGTCCTTCAAGTGACCAAGAGTAGTCACCCCAGTTGGGAAAAGAGGGATGGTTTTTCACCCAACCCTGGTATTTGCTTCCGGGTTTGTCCAGACCAGCCTCGCGTACGAAGGGGGTCATCAGTCGGTCGGCATCATAGTCGAGCAGCATACGGGCATTGATGACCATGGCCTCTCGCAGAGGGCCTCCTGTGATACGCATCTCGCTAAGGTCGAAATGCTGAGGGTAGAGCAAGCTTTGTGCTTTTGCCTCCGGGGCTGCCATCCACGATAGAGCGGTGCAAGCCAGCAAGGTAAGTACCTTTTTGTTGTGTTTCATTGTTTTTTTGTGGGTTATAATTAGTTAGTTATTGAATTATCAATAGAGTTTGCGAAACGTGTGTCGGTTATTGCCTTCGGTCATTCGACAACTCTCTTCACGACTCTTCCGTCGGGCATGACCACGATGTTGATGCCCTTCTGTGGAGTGGCAAGCTTGTGGCCAGAGATGGAGTAGTATGCCTTCTTCTCTGTAGGAGCCGCGATGGACTCTATGACGTCTTCGTCTGCCTTGGCATCGAAGCGCCACCAGTCGAAGTCAAACAGAGAGGCAGAGCCAGAGCCCGTGAACTTAAAATACAGGTCCTTGACTCCCTTCAGCGTGGACTTGATGTTGATGCTTATCTCCTGCCATTCTCCACCCGTATCGGGTATCTTGACAGTACCGGCAACAGTGCCGCTGAGGCTACCCATACGCACTTGTATCGAACCGCCGGTCTTGACACTTCTCACGCTCAGGGTGAGGGTGCCTACGCTGTCGCCAAACTCCACATTGCGCACCTTGATGTAGTCGTTGGCATGGATGTCGCTGATGTAGACACGTGTGGCCTTCTTGTTGGTCTCCTCGTCGGTGTAGGTCTCTTCCTTGCTGGTCAAGCCCTCGCAGAAAGCTATGGTCTCGGCCTCCTGTCGGGTGTAGGGGTTGAGGGTGGCAATGGGCTTAACGCCCTCCTTGGTGGCCTTGATCTCGGGTATGGTACCATCGGCGTTGTACTTGAACTCCTCCACGGCAACCGAGCGCTTGAATCCACTACCTCCAGGCAACCATGCCGTGTGGTAGAAGAAGTAGTTGTGGCCCTTGAAGGTGCAGATGCCCGAATGGTTGGTAAAGCTGCCCGTATTCTGCTGACGCATGATCTGGCCACGGTAGGTCCATGGACCGGTAGGCTTGTCAGAAGTGGAGTAGGAGATGTGCTCTGGCACGCCACCTGCTGCATACATCAGATAGTAGAGGGAGTCGCGCTTCATCAGCCAGGGGCCTTCCTCGTAGAGGTCCTTGTAGCTGACGCCTTCCTGAGTGTCCTTAGGGCCACCGAAGGATGCTTCATCCTGTATGAACTCCCACACGCCAGCTTTGTTGGTCTTCTTTGCATGGTCACCCTCTATCTTCCAAGTGGTGTTGAAGCTGGTCATGTTAGTATTCAGTTTGGCAATGTAACAACCTGGATTGCCAAATACCAGATAGGCACTCCCGTCCTCGTCGATCCAGGGAGAAGGATCGATGTAGTCCCAACTGCCATCCAGCAGAGGTTTGCCAAGCAAAGCCTTGAAGGGCCCTGTGGGTGAGTCGCTGGTGGCAACGCCCAGGGCTCGACCGCCAGTATTTGGTTCGCAGCAGATGTACCAGTAATAGCGGTTGCCCTTACGTATGCATTGGCTGGCCCAGGCCGATCCTGCTTTGGCCCAGGTGAAGTTTTTTAGGGGAAGGGCTGCGCCATGGTCGGTCCAGTTGACCATGTCGGCCGTGCTATATACACGATATTCGTTCATCACATACCATTCGCTTCCGTCAGGGGTTACGCCTTCGTCACGGTCGATATAGACATAGAGTCTGTCACCATCTACCATAGGGGCGGGGTCTGCCGTATAGCAGGTCTGCACGATGGGATTTTGTGCCACGAGGGCTGATGACAGACAGGCTGATGCCAAAAGGGTTGTCAATCTTTTTCTTGTCATATTTTGTTTGTTTAGATGATGTGACGAACGGGGGCGTCGTACGACGGAGCATTAACGGAGCACGACTTTTCTGCCGTTGCGGATGTACAGTCCGGGCTGGATGGGCTGAGCCTGCTTACGGCCCAGAAGATCGTAGTAGCCACTTGCAGGAGCGAAGAGGGATGGCTCTTCTGCTATCTCATCGATGGCATCTTCCTGCGAACCGGTGAAGTCTGTCACGCGACGCTCCATGGCATAGAGCAGCTTGACGTCTTCTGCCGTCAGGGCACGATTGTAGATGAGCAGGTCGTCGTAGTCTGCCTCTGCCGATCCTACGGGGCTTCCTGCACCCAAGCAGAAGTAGCGGGAAGAACTGATGACATCCATGACTTTTTGCATGTCAAACTTGTCCATGCTTGTACCGGCAGTCGATGTGAAGGTGGCGTTTCGCTTAGCTCCATTGACGTAGTGAGTGATGCCGTCGTGACTGATGACTATGGTCACCAGTTTCCATTCCCCTGCTGGCAGGATGGTGTTGGCAGTCTTGGGATAATTGACGGCAAAGGTGTCTACGAGATTGGTAAATCCAAGGTAGTTGTTGAGCGTGTAGAACAGGCGTTGCTGAGTGGCTGCCGAACTGACGGGATTGCTGCCCGTGAAGCCCCAGGCCGTACCTTTGAGGTCCTTGCCATTGCCACGTTTCATCCAGGCACTGATGGTGATGCCCTCAAGATGCTCCTGTCCCTCAAGTGGATTGGGCATACGCATATAGTTGGCGGTCTTGTCAGCGATAGTTCCTTCGTAGATGTGACCTACACTTCCGATTCTTGCACCATCCTCCTTCAGTCCGGGAAGGGTGCCCGAGGTCATCTTGTTGGTACTGATGCGCTGTTCCTCATCGTATCGGTTGAGAGTGGGTTTGTCGTCAAAATCGTAGTAGGCAACGATACCGCTCAGATAGTCTCCGGGAAGAACCTCTGCCTTGGCGGCGCGAACGTTGTAGGACTTCACAAAAGCATAGTTTTCCTTGATGATTCTGTTGGTGAGCACCACTCTTGTGAGTGTATCGGCAGGATTGTATTTACCGGTATTGCTGATGACGGAAGGTACAGAAGATTCCCATTCGCTGGTGACGTCAAAATAGGTCTGTGCCGTCAGGTCGATGTGGGCAGAGATGCTGGCTCCACTGGTTACGGGGGCTGTCAGCTTTTGCACGTTGTAAGCCACTGCATACTGTGGGAGGACTTTGAAGGCCCAAAGCATCTGGCCATTCTGCGATGAGGCTGTGATGCCGATACCTTTCAGCGTGCTACCGTCCATAGTCTGTCCCACTACCACTCCGTAGTATGGGGTGGAGGCTACGCTGAGGGTGATGTAGGCAGTACCTTCTTTCATCTTCCAGGTACCCGTGTAGTCTCCGGTGATCTTGCCGTTGCTGTTGAGGAAGATGGTGTGTGGGGTTGCCGTTTCAAGATTTTCGTTGTTAAGCCCGAAACGATGCACGAGGACCTGGTAGGAACCAACTATCTGATCAAAACTGAATTCGCATCCCTTTTCTATGTCTTCGTTGGTTATCGTCTCGTCATTGAATTCCATAGGGGCGGAGAGCAACCAACCTTTTTCATTGGTGAAAAGCTGATGTACTCTGTCTTGGAACCACTCGTTTCCGGTGTTGAAGCGCGTGTGGTAAATAAGGAATGAACGGCCCTTGCTGTCCGTGATGGCAGAGTTGTGCCCCTGAGCCACCTCTCCGTTGGCTTGGAAACTCCATTTGTCAAATGCACCAACCAGCAGGTTGCCTCGTTGAGGTCCGTCGTTGGGGCCATAGTTGAGCAGATAGCGACTGAAGATGGCGCTTTCGCCCGAATTGTCAGTATAGGGTCCGTCGGGGTTCTTGCTTCTAAATGTTCGCATGGTATAGCCGCGTTTTGCTTCCAAACCTCCGTAGGTGACGAAAAGGTAGTAGTAATCGCCGATATGCTCTATGTACGAACCCTCTCCCGAGACGTAGTATCCGCCGGCTATCTGTGTGCCGAAATATGGATCGCTCAGAGGATGTCCTCCTGCATCTGTCTTGATGGGGTAGGTGGTGGTATAGTCGCGAAGACCGTTCTCTTTGTTGAGCTTGAGGATGAAGATACCTCCGCTCCACGATCCGTATGCCATCCACAGTTCACCCTCTTGGTCGTAGAAGACGCAAGGGTCGATGGCGTGGGGCATATAGTCTCCCCATCTGTTGCCGAGGTTGTAGCGAGCGGGGAGTGTCTTTTGCTCACCGATGGCCAGTTCCAGGTCTGTGAGCTTCCAAGAAACTTTCGGATTGTCGGTGTTGTTGAAACCGGTGTAGACCACAGGCCCTTGGTATACGTAGGGGCCTTCAATATTCTTGGTTGTGAGCAAGATGATGGTGCTG
>JAZLII010000044.1:0-6020 GCA_045617275.1 Bacteroidaceae bacterium | reverse complement strand
AGCATGATACAAGAAGCTGGACTCCATACGTTATATATTTAATTTGTGGTTATCTTAAATATATAACGGAGTTTGGCTTCTTTTCTTGTATTACCTTGACCTTATCATCCTATCCGACCAACGAGAAAAGCGGAAGAACCTATAATAATATAATATTTTCGTTCATTACTTTCGCCCCTCTACAATAGTTGTTTATTTTGTTTGCTATCTTTCCGCGTACCTATTTAATATTTTATAGGAATGGCTTGGCAGTGTGGGAGAAAATGGCTAAATTTGCGAAGGAAAGCATTTATAACACAGAAAATCAATAACACAACGATATGAAAAAGACCGTATTTGGACTGATGCTGATGGCCAGCATGGCGCTGGAGGCACAGGTGATAGAGGTGAGACAGGCGAAATTTCACACCGGAGACGATGTGGCGTGGAAAGAGGCCAACGTGGATGACAGCCAGTGGAAGACACTGGATGTGACGAAGAACTGGGACAACCAGGGTGTGCGATGCAACAACAGCTATGCCTGGTACCGCGTGCATCTGCAGATGCCTAAGTCGATGCTGGATAGCAGCGACATGAAGGAGAACGTGGTATTTGACTTGGCTCAGATCGACGATACGGACGAGGCTTACCTCAACGGTCACCTCATCGGTAAGACGGGCAGTCAGCCCCACGATGGTCGCTACAACTCGGCTTGGGAGCGTCATCGCCGCTATGTGGTGAAGGTGAACAGCGGATGGATCAACTGGGACGGCGATAACATCCTCGCCATCCGTGTGTACAATGCCGGTGAGCCCGGTGGTATCTTTGGCAACACCTTGAAGATCAGTGTGCCCAGCCGTGTGGACGGTCTGTCACTGCGTCAGAGCGAGGTGGGCAAGAGCACCTGCCAGCTCGAGCTCCGCAGTCAGTACAAGGATGCCATCAGCGGTACCCTGACCGCCAAGGTGGTGGACTTCGAGACCGGTGAGCTCCTGAAGACGCTGACGAAGAAGGTGAGCGTGAAGGAAGGCAAGCCTTTCAAGTGGGACTTGGCCTACGATGAGAGTCGCTGTGTACGCATCAATACGACCTTCGAGGACAGCAAGAGCAAGAAGTCGATCTCTTCCTCATATTCTCCTAAGTACATCCTTACCCCCAAGGCTCCCGAGACTCCCCGCTTCAACGGCCCTGGTGTCTTCGGTGTACGTCCCGGCAGTCCTGTGATCTACCGTTTCCCCGTATCGGGAGTAAGACCGATGAAGTTCACCATCAAGGACCTTCCCCAGGGCTTGGAACTCGATGCTGAGAAGGGTGTGCTGAGTGGAAGCATCCGTCGCAACGGCGACTACACGATGACCGTGGTGGCTGAGAATGCCAAGGGCAAGGCCGAGGCTGAGTTTACCCTGCGTGTGGGCGACAACCGCATGGCGCTGACTCCTCCTATGGGTTGGAACTCCTGGAACTGCTGGGGTCTGAGCGTCACTCAGGACCGCGTGATAAGCAGTGCACAGGCCTTGATAGACAAGGGTTTGGCCGACTATGGCTATTGCTATATCAACATCGACGACGGATGGGAAGCACCTGAGAGAAATGCAGACGGTACGATCGGTGTCAACGAGAAGTTCCCCAGCATGAAGGGCCTCGGCGACTGGTTGCACAAGGAGGGTCTGAAGTTCGGTATCTACTCCTCTCCCGGTGACAAGACCTGCGGTGGCTATCTCGGCAGTATCGACCACGAGCTGCAGGATGCAGAGAGCTACAACTCATGGGGTATCGACTACCTGAAATATGACTGGTGTGGCTACAGCCGCAAGCATGCCACGGAGCGCGACAACAACACCCGTGCCAGCTATATCCGTCCCTATCTGCTCATGGAGCGTTTCCTCCGCAGTCAGCCTCGCGACATCTTCTACAGCCTCTGCCAGTATGGTATGCAGGACGTGTGGGAGTGGGGTGCCATGGTGGATGCCAACAGTTGGCGAACCACCGGCGACATCGGCGACACCTGGCAGTCTATGTTTGACATCGGCTTCAAGCAGAACGAGAAGACACATCCCTATGCCGGTCCCGGTCACTGGAACGATCCCGACATGCTCATCGTAGGTAAGGTGGGATGGAGCGACAACCTCCGCGAGACTCGTCTGACTCCCGACGAGCAGTACACCCACATCTCCCTCTGGAGCATCATGGCCAGCAACATGCTCATCGGCTGTGACATCGCTCAGATGGATGACTTCACCGTAGGTCTTCTCTGCAACAATGAGGTCAACGCCATCAACCAGGATGTGCTTGGCAAGCAAGGCTACCGTGCCGTAGAGGAGGACGACCTGCAGATATGGAAGCGCGAACTCAGCGACGGTACCATCTGCCTCGGCATCTTCAACGTGGGTAGCGACGACATGACCGTAGACCTCAAGAAGTACGCGCAGAAGCTCGGCATCACCAAGATGACCAAGATACGCGACCTCTGGCGCCAGAAGGATCTCAGCACCACCGACCTCAGCTACAAGATCGCGAAGCACGGAGTGAAGATGGTGAAGGTAAAATAGGCCAATCCCGGACCCCCCTAGCCCCCCTTTAGGGGGGGATCAATAGGGCGAAGCTGGATGAAGCCCCCTAGCTTGACAAATACTCGGAGTGACATTCAGTCACTCCGACTTCCCTTTAGGGGGAGTGGATAGGGCGAAGCTGGAAGCGAAGACCTATTGAGGGGGCTTGATAGTCACTGTGACCTTCCGTTAACGGAAGGTAAGAGTAGAGAGGGCCAAGAGAAAAAGCTCTCGGAAGGGTGAAGGAAAGAAAGAAAAGGCAGATGCTAAGATATATAAGGTATATACTGATACTGACGGCAATGTGCTTCGCCATGAATGCTGTCGCTCAAGAGGCTGAAAGCGAAGCCGAGAAGTCCGAAGTGAAAGCCGTTGAGGTTGAGAGCAAAGCTGAGAAGGCGAAGCTGAAGGCTGAAAAGTCTGAGGCGGAGCTGATGGCTGAGGAGGCTGAGGCGAAGGCAAAGGCAGACTCGATAGACAGGGTGGCACTAGATGAGGATTTCATCAAGGTGTCGCTGGTGTTTGCAGAGCCGAGCGAGGTGATATACTCTATGGCTGGACATGCGCTTCTGAGACTGCAGTCTCCCAGCAATGGACTGGACATCTGCTATACCTTTGCCATGGGTGAGAGTACGATGGATGTGGTGAGATTTTTGAGTGGAAAGTCACTGGCCACGTATGTATTTTCACCTACAGAGAAGTACCTCAGGCAGTATGCCGAAGAGGGTAGGCAAGTGAAGGAGGTGACGCTCAATCTCGCCCCACGACAGGAACAGGCCCTATGGCGCTATCTGGACGAACAGATGATGGGCGACGTGATGTATCGCTACGACTATCTGCATACGAATTGCAGTTCGATGACCCTCAAAGCCGTGGACCTTGCCCTTGGACATGAGACCATCGTCTACAATGATCTGCCGGAGGGACTCTCGGGCAAGTATGGCAACTTCCGACACCTGCTCTCCGACCTCGTGGCACAGAGTCCCTGGCTGAGGATGTTCTGGAACATCACCTTAGGTGACTACATAGACCATGACTGCACCCTGGAGTCGATGCTCCTCCCTGCTTATCTCTGGCAAGCCTGGCAAAATGCCTCTATCAAGGACGAACAGGGTCAGCTTCGACCCATGACTATAGGAGAGCCCCGCGTACTCCTCGAGAGTAAGCTCCACAAGCATCCCATACCTTTCACGCCCGACATCGCCGGAGTGATCATCTTCCTCGTGGCACTTGCCGTGACCATCTTGGAGTGGAGAAAACACTGGCAGAGCAGCCTCCCTGGAAATGTGGTGGACATCAGCTTGATGACCATCCAGACGGTGATAGCTCTCTGGGTGATGTACCTTCCCGTGCTCAATGCCTCAGAGACCGGCAACTGGAACTGGATGATGCTCATCTTCAATCCCTTGCCCCTCATCCTGTGGCTCACCGTGAGGAAGAAAAAGATCTGGCGATACGTGTGCGTGGTGATGTGCATCGTGCCTTTGGTGTTTGTCGCAAATTTTAACACCTTGCCGCAGATGGACTTCTACAGCTATTTCCTCCACCTGCTGTTTCTGAGCTTCTCGATGCGAGCATTTTGTCAACTGAAACACTTGAATACTGTTGCCAAACCAACACATTGACAATCATTTAGACAGTCTGACAATTTTTTTTGATAAGTTTTTCTTCAATTATTATGATTTTAACCTATTAAAATGTAAATTTGCAATAGGTATTAAGTTTTTATTTCTATTAAAATCATTTTTTTATGAAGAAAATCTTTACTCTTTCAACTTTAAAGTTGATGGTACTTGGTGCTATTGCACTCGTTAGTACCTCAGCCAATGCAGATGACATCGGTGCTTATGTACTGAAGGCAGCCACCAAGGCTTATCCCTCAGGTGCAGGTCTCGTGTATGGTAGCTTCACCCAGACTGCTCCTGAAAAGGTACCCGCTGACAAGTGGGCTGAGTACTCTGAGGAGACCACTACCTCGATCCTGAGCGAGACTGGTTTCTACGTAGCTGGTAAGCCCAACGAGGGCTGGCACTGGACCGGTGTGGCTGGTAGCATGAAGGATGCAGAGGGCAACCTTGTTCCCGCTGCTGACTCTCTGGGCAACATCAAGTTCCACTTCTACACCAACCCCTACATCGACGTAGCTACTAAAAGTGAGTACTTCAACAGCGATGCTGAGGCTTTAGCCAACGCTCCCGAGCAGCCCGATAGCGTGGTGCTGACGCTCTTCGGTCGTGTCATTCCCAGCTATGGCAAGCATCAGGCTCTGCTGGGTAAGGTAAGTCTGGACAATCCCGTCAATGACATAGGTCAGGAGGTGACTCTGACTGCTTATCCCGACACCTGCGGTACCTTTGCCTACTGGACCAAGAACGATCCCGAGAATGGCGAGAAGATCACTGACAACCCTCTGAAGATCACAGTTACCGAGAGCGCTATTTACTACGCTCACTTCGAAAACCCTGAGGCTGTCAAGTTCAAGGGTGATGAGGGTTACATCTTCTGGTACGATGAGAACACTTGGAAGATGCCCGGCTATGAGGATACTTCTGATAGCTCAGTTGTGGCCTATGCATTCAGCAACGGAAACTTTGTAGACGAGAAGGCTCCCACCGACGCACGTGCTACCTATTATAAGAAGTGGACTGATGACAACTACACCATCATGGGTGGTTATCCTCACATCCTTAAGATCAACGGTCCCGGTCTGATCTACAGCCTCTACAAAGCTCCCAGCGATCTGCTGACTAAGGCTTACAACATGACTCGCTGGACTGGCAAGGACGGCCTCGACACCGACTTTGTAGAGTGCCCCGATGGTACCGAGAACTACTTCTACCTGGCTGACCTCGAGAGCATGAGCTGGAAGCTCTGCAAAGACTTTGTACTGCCCGCTGAGAAGATGTGCTTGGTAGTCAACAGCGCTAGCTGCTCAAAGGACTTCCAGGGTGCACCTGAGGTGATCTACTGGAGCCAGCAGGCTGCTGAGGCTGTAGGTATCACCAAGGTAGAGCTTGAGAAGGCTCAGAACAGCAAGGTATACACCCTCGACGGTATGCCCGTAAACGAGGTACGTAAGGGTATCTACGTGATCGGTGGCAAGAAGGTACTGAAGTAGTATACGTGGAGCGATGAGCGAGTAGCGTCGAGCGAAAGTTACATCGATTTCATAAGAATACTACTTACAGTGATTCTCCAAGAAACTATATAGCCCCCCTCTCCGTAACAGGCGGAGGGGGGCTTACTTAAAAACAACCCACAAAAAAGATATATGCGACATCTATTCACTTTACTGATCATGCTTCTGATGACGTGCTCGCTGGCTACGGCACAGAAGAATGAACGAGGATACTTCACAGGACTCGTGCTGGATGAGGATGGCAACCCCATACCCGGTGTGAGAGTGGAGGCCAAAGGTAAGAAACTCGTGACCGTGACCGATGCAGACGGACTCTTCAAGATAGCCGACGGCGGAGAGAGTCAGGTGACGAT
>JAZLII010000043.1:0-7913 GCA_045617275.1 Bacteroidaceae bacterium | reverse complement strand
AATAATGGGCAGATTGAAGCATCTGACCTTCGTCCGCGAAATGTATTACGTGACACGGACGGCGACTTGTTCGTAGTAGATGCAGAGTTTAGAAGGATATAAAGCTGACAGATAAGACTCATCCCTATTTGACAGGAAACCGGCATCTGCAATTTGTATTGTTATGAAACATATCAGCAACAACCATATCTCCACCATACAGCATCCCCCCACCGGGATGCTTTTTTTGAAAAAAATCGTATCTTTGCACTTGATATTTCCGTTTCCCATTCGTTATACAGATAGATGACAACGAAAGAATACGAACATAGCCTGCTCAGGATGCGACCCAAGATGGTCAGCACGGCCACCGGATTCTTCCACAACAGGGAGGATGCCGAAGACGTGGTGCAGGAGGTCTGTGTACGTATGCTGGAGCGAGGATGGCACGAGGGCGACGATGTGGAGGCCCTCTGCCTGCGGGCCACCAAGAACCTCTGCGTCAGCGTGTGGCGACGGCAGAAGCTGCGAGAGACGGAGAAACTGGAGACCGTCCGGGAACAGGCGGCCAGGGACACGGCCGATGCGCCGCTGCTACAAGCCGAACAGCAGGAAGGCATCGAAAGGGCGATCAACCAACTGCCACCCTCCGAACAACGGATCGTTCGCATGAAGATGGAGGACATGAGTCCCCACGACATCGCCCAAGAGACAGGCATACCGAGCCGCAGCATCAGTACGATGCTATGGTCGGCCAAAAAGAAACTTAAACAATTCATAATTCACGATTCATAATTCACGATTCATAATTCATAATTATTTGTTTGTGAAATCTTAAACAGTCAAAGCATGATAGATAAGGAACTGATACGACAGGCAGCAGAGGACATCGACCTTTTCGGAGATGATCTCAGCGCCGAATTCGACCGACTGAGCCAGCAGCGGACACGCAGCTTCCGCTTGTGGCCCTACGTGGCAGCGGCCTGCATCGCATTGCTCCTAGCCGTGGGCATGTCGGTTCGTTTGTTGACGAGCAGCACCCCTAATGACACAGGCAGCCTCGCTCAAGCCCCCCCAACCCCCGAGGGGGAGAAAGACGGCGAGGGGCAACAAGCAATCCTGCCCCCCCAACCCACGGCTTTTGACTTTGGTCAAAATGCAGAGAGAAAGACGACAAGGAAACTGGCGAAAATGCAGACAAACCATCTTACTCCCCCCCTGGGGTTGGGGGGGCTGGAGAAGGCCGAACAGGTACTCCATGAAGAGGACGCGTATAGCGAAGCACTGCTCTATGCACTCATCACGGAGGTAGAGGCCAAAGCCATGGCAGAACAGGCAGAGGAAGAACGCCTGTATCGTACACTATTAGAAGAGATCTCGACAAACATATCAAAAGAAACTACCCAAACGGAATTGACATTATGAAAAGGATTTTATCTCTTATAGCACTGTTGGAAGTAGCCATGGGCAGCATGGCACAGTCCGTCACGACCGCCACCACGGTGGTTCATCCTTCCGAGATCAGCAAATGCATCGCCGACTTTCCCACTTCGAGCCTTGTTGCCAGTTCCAGTGAGCAGGAGCGCGACAAGCTGGACTCTGTCAACTACCTGAGCACCAAGACATACGAGTTCCCATACAATAGCAAGAAGGAGAAGCAGCAGGTGGACGATATCGTCGCCTCACTCATCAAGGCATACGACGCCGACCTGCCCCATCACACAGGTGGCTATTGCGCAACTAGCATCCTGCGCACCGACTCTCCCCTAAAAAGCAAGGAGGTGGGCATGTACTATGGCGAGAACCTTGCCCCCCTGACCATTGGTGGTATGGGACGCAACTATGTAGTGCTGCGCATGAACTACGAGCAGAACCCTGACTACCGTCACATCAAGGGTGTGGAATGGTGGTTGGAGCCGGGTAGCAAGAACACCGCCACGGTCTGCATGAAGACCTTCACCCTCTCCGGTCCGCAGTCGCGCGTGAGCTATCTCAACGCACTCCGTCAGAGCGACAATGCCAAAGTGGCTATTGAGGCAAAATCCAAACTTGAGGGCCTGCCCGAGGTTTCGTTCAGCACCAGGGAGGAACTGCTGAACAGCATCAAGCTGTTGTCGCAAATCTACAAGAATGACGGCGGCCCCATCGATCGTGCCGTGGTGAAGTCCGTAAATGAGAGAATCGATGCCTATCTCAAGCTTGGTACAAACAGGGATGACATGCTCAAACTGTTCCGTGTGCTTGGCCAGATCAGCATCCCCGGTTACTACTGCCTGGTAACAAATTTCAACGATGGCAACATGACCGTGCCGTTCTCTATGATGGAAAAGATCTACGACAAGCTGCAGATATTCTGTGTTGACTACGGAGGATCCCAAGAAACGGAAACAGACAGCCAAGAGAAGCCCAACGTTAATTTCATCCTGCATTTCAAAGTGGAAAACGAGAAGCTGACAGGCTTAGGATACTAAAGTCTTTGTGTGGAATTCGCATGAAAGTAAGAATTCCACACTACCTCACAAATACACCTTATTAATAAAAGATGTCTGCCGGCATTCCCATGCCTGCAAGCCCTCACTATGTCCTAACCTCATAACCTCAAATATGAAACGCCTCATTCTTATAGTCATACTAAGCCTACTATCCCTTGGTATGATGGCTGACGAGAACAAGTACAGCATCTGTGGCACGGTACGCGATGCCTATACCAACAATGGCATCGAGGGCGTGGCGGTACAGTTGCTACGCCCAGACAGCACATTCGTGACAGGTGCCACTACGTCCATCACCTGGACGGATCTGGGTGGAGGTGAGTCAAAGAAGACGGTGGGAGCCGGGGCGGACTTCACGCTACCAGTAGAGGCGTCGGGGTCATACATCCTGCGCTTCTCCTATGTGGGATATGAGATGCAATACAAGGACGTGAACGTAAAATTCACCCGATTGAAACGGTCGGTGGACATCGGCAACGTACACCTCATGCCTGCCATCCAGCAGCTGAAAGAGTTGGCGGTGGAGGCCACAAAGGTCAAGATGTACTACAATGGCGACACGCTGATCTACAATGCCGATGCCTTCATGGTGGACGGCAAGAGTATGCTGGAGGACCTGGTGCGGCAGTTGCCGGGAGTGGAGATAAAGGATGGTCGCATCTATGCCCGGGGTAGGTTTGTGGAGAATATCCTGATCAGTGGCAAGGACTTCTTTACGGGCAATCCCCAGGAGGCCTTGCAACGCTTGCCTGCCTACATCGTCAACAAACTGAAGTTCTACGACAAGGCTGGCGAGATGAGCGAGACGGCCGGCACGGACATGCACGATGGACGCTATGTGATGGACATCCACCTGAAGCGTGACTTCCACGGCATGTGGCTGGGCAATGCGGCACTGGACTTAGGCACAAGCCCCTCCAACCCCCGAGGGGGAGAAAGATGGCGACGGGGCATCACGCTCTATGGCATGCGCTTCGATGACCGCCAGGCAGTGTACCTCTCTGCCGACTACAACAACCTCAACCAGGACCGTGGCTCAAACGAACTTTGCTCGTGGTCGCAGACATCTGACCAGGGCTTGCAAACCTATAAGAAACTCAGCGGTACCTACCGTTTCGAACAAAACGAGAAGTTCAGCCTCAACCTCTCTGCCGATTACCAAGGCATTGACTCGGAGTATGGGGTGGCAGAGAATCAGGAGGTCTACCTGCAGGAAGGGAACATCTTCCGCCGTACCCTGCGCGAGCAATGGAACAAGGATCAGAGCATGGGTATCGTGTCATCTGTATCCTCCCGTCCCAAGAAGCGCATCTATCTCAAGGGCGACTATCGCCTCGGCTACGACAAGGGGAAATTCGAGCAAGAGATGAGAGCAGAGACCAAGACCCCCCAGCCCCTGCATTTTGAGACAAGTCAAAAGCTAGGGGGAGCTGAATACAATAGTATATCAAAGGACTTCCCTAACTTGCTCCCCCTAGCTTTTCAGTTGGCACAAAATGCAGGATCTGTTGGGTCCGACATTTCTCATGGTCAGAAGGATGCCCGCAGCCACAAGGCATCATTTGAGGGACATGT
The DNA here is from genome assembly GCA_045617275.1 of Bacteroidaceae bacterium. Classification (GTDB taxonomy): domain Bacteria; phylum Bacteroidota; class Bacteroidia; order Bacteroidales; family Bacteroidaceae; genus Physcousia. Next base: position 3,867 of record JAZLII010000043.1, on the reverse strand, counting down.
AGGCTTCTCGCCCCACCTGCTGAAGGTTACGGCCAACTGGAACAAGACCGCAGGCGGCGACACCAATCATAGTACCTACAATATGTTCACGCCAGATCATGCTGCAGGCAATACTTCGCAATACAGATTCGCAGACAACTCGTATGATCGTGAGAACTTGCAGACAGAGGCTTCGTTTATCCTCAAATATGCTGACACGCAGAAGAATAGCGCAGAACTGACGGCCTATTACAGGTATGAATACAACAAGGAGCACTCGGACAGTCCCTTCTTCACCGACACAAGGTTCCTGCCCTCCTCGCGCGACTCTCTTCAGCTGCTCATTGATGCCGAGAACAGCCGATGGACAACAAACAGCGATTCGCGTAGCATCCTCGGTGTGAGGCTCACGCACGAATACCGCCGTCTGCCCAGAAAGAAGTACCTGATGCTGACGATGACGGCAAGTGGTGTGGCATCACATCCAGAGATGACCTACAAGCGGGTGGATGATGAGCGACACATGGACCATCGTTTCCTTTCGTTCGAGAGCGACGAGAAACTGACATGGAATCCCATTGGCCGTGATAGCCTCGAGCGCATGGCGTATGGGTGGACACTTCGTCACAGACTGTCGCAGCGCACACCTTCGCTCCTGCAGATGATGGAGGTGCGCGACAATCGCGATCCGCTCAACATCTCACTGGGCAACCCCGACCTGCGGCAGATGACGACCAACCTCATTTCGCTGGGCTTCGACATGTCCAACAAGCAGAGATGGCATGATCTGAACCTCACGGTCTACTACACCACCCACAGCCATGCCGTGGCCATGAGTTCCGTCTATGACCCTCAGACGGGTGTGAGGACAACTCGCCCTGTGAATGTGGATGGCAACTATGAGCTCGGTGCCACAGCATATTACGGCTTGCCTTTGGACCGGAAGAAAAGCCTCTGGCTGTCCTTTGACCTCAGTGGAAATTATTACCACAGCGTGGACATGCAGCGTTCTTCGACTTCAGGCAAGCCTGCCATAGAGGCAGATGCCACCCGGTCGATTGTACATACCCGGCAGATGGCGGGCAAGACTGCTGTGAGGTATGACTTTCATGGTGTCAATCTGAATTATGCCTTCAAGGCCGACCTGCGCAACATCCTCACCCAGAGCCAACCCAGCACCACGGTGGCAGACCTATCCAATCAGTTGGAAATAAGCTATGTGATGCCCTGGAACATTAGCACGAAGGCTACATGTAATGTCATCACACGCCTGGGCTACACCGACCGTAGCATGAACCGCAGCGTGGTGCTCTGTGACCTGTCCGCCTCACGCGACTTCGGCCGCTTCAATGTGGGACTCACCGCCAACGACCTCTTCCACCACAACGACCGCCTGACCTGCGTCCTCAACGAGCAGGGGCGCCTGGAGACCATCAACACGAAGTACCTCCCCTCCTATGTCCTCGCCCATGTGTACTATCGGTGGGAGATAGCAAAGAAGAAACACCAAAAAGATTAAGTATTATTCACTTTTCATTAATCCTTAAAACCTCATAACCTCATAACCTCATAACCTCAAATATGAAACGAATACTCACTATCGCAATTCTCATGCTGACCGCCATCCTTTGCGTCAGCGCACAAGACACTAACATGGCCAGCGGAAGCATCCGCGATGCCTTTCTGAAAACACCGCTGCCCGATGTCAAGCTCACCCTGATGACGGAGGACAGCACCTTCATCAAGAATGTGGAGGTGGTGAAAGCTACCAAGGCCAGCACGAGAGAAATAGAATACACCATGTTTTACACTGCCGTGGAATGTGGCAAGAAATACCTGCTTCGTGGCTCGCTGGAGGGCTACGACGATGCATGGCTGTCGTTCCAGGCTCCCATAAGGAAAGGGGCACAATTCGATGCCGGAAACCTGGAGCTGCGCAAGGTGCGAAACCTCAAGGAAATGACAGTTACCGCCACTAAGGTGAAGATGTTCTACAAGGGCGACACACTGGTCTATAACGCCGATGCCTTCCAGTTGCCCGACGGCTCCATGCTCGATGATCTCGTTCGCCAGTTGCCCGGTGTGACCCTGAAGGATAACGGCGAGATATTCGTCAACGGCAGGAAGGTGGATGAACTCATCCTCGGTTCACGTTCCTTCTTCCGAGGCAACTCAAAGGTGCTGCTGGAGAACCTACCTTATTATACTGTAAAGGATCTGAAGGTGTACGAGAAGCAGAGCGACCGCAGCAAGGCACTGGGTTTTGACGTGGAACCACGCAAGTTTGTGATGGATGTGAACCTGAAGCAGGAATACAACAAGGGTATCATCTCGAACATGGAGATTGCGGGTGGCACACAGGGTCGCTATCTGGGTCGCGGTTTCCTGCTTGGCTTTGCCGATCCCTACCGCTTCACCTTGTTAGGCAACATGAACAATGTGAACGAGAGCCGGCACATCGGCAAGGAGAACCAATGGACACCGGCCTCGGCACCTCAGTCACTGCTCACCACACGTAGCGTGGCTGGTGAGTTTAGTTTCAGATCCACCGACCAGAAGTACGAGGAGAACCTGAACATCGACTACAATTGGAGCAAGGACGAGAGCGAGGTGCGCAAGCGTGGCGAGCTGTTCCTCAGTGGCATCACACCCCTTACGCTGACATCCTCTTCGGCCATGAACAAGGCCAGCAAACTGTCGTTGCACAACAACTTCAAGTTCCTCAAACCAATCTATCTGTATATCGATCTTGATTACAACCGCAGCACCTATTCCGGCAATTCAAGCCTGCTGACGGAGCAATTCAATGATACGCTTACCAACCGTCTGCACGACTTCGCCATGAGCCATGGCAACCAGTGGGACTTCCATACCAACTGGTCGGGAACATTGAAAATCAATCCTAAAAACGAGCAATACATCAACTATCACTTTGACTTCACCCGCACCAAAGAGGCTAATGAGCAGATGAAGCGCTATGATTTCGACATTTGTAAAACGTGCAAAAGTAAGCCCATCGCCAGCCCACAGCACAATGTGAGTGACTTCTGGAGGAGCAGCACAGAGACCTATACTTGGCTGACATACGGAGTGGATACGAAAAGTAAGCAATGGATACACGTGGATGAAGAATTCAGAACCAAGAACGAACGCACACACGACTGGCTCTACCATCCCGACACCCTCATGCTGCCCTCTCAGCAGGACATGCTCATGGCCATTACCGACATCAGCAATTCCTACGACAGCCATTTCCGCATGCAGCAGTCCATTACGGCGTTCAATATTAGCCAAATAAAATACCTGTCAGGCGAACAGAGCCATGTAGGCATGCGGTACGATTATATGCCCTGGAGACTCAATCTTCGCGTGGGGCCAGAACGCCAGTCACTTGACTATCAGCGTGGTACACTTGATACACTGGCCACTAATACAAGCTGGATATTCCAACCCTCTCTTAGAGGCGAATTGTTCCCTACACAGGACCGCAAGCACGAAATCGACTATTCTATCTCCCATACCATGACAGGGCCTTCCATCCACGACCGCATCACCTATCGCGATGATAGTCAGCCCCTGGTGGTGAAGTTGGGTAATCCGAACCTGAAAGGCAACCAGACAACCACCCTAAAGGCCGTGTATTACAACCGGTATGGTGCACACCAACGGATGTACCACATCAGTAGTTCAATCCAGTACCTGCATCGTGCCATAGGTCAGGCCGTCATCTATGCCCCAACCACTGGAGTCTATACCTATCGCCCTGAGAATGTGAGCGGTAACTACATCGCCACAGCCAAGATGGACTTCTCCCAGAACCTCGATGAGAAGCGCTACTGGGAGGTGAAGACGAATGCCGATGCCAACTACAACCACTCTGTGGATCAT
>JAZLII010000042.1:0-20580 GCA_045617275.1 Bacteroidaceae bacterium | reverse complement strand
CTGGTCGATGGCCTCCTCGGGGGTGAACCACCGCGCATAGAGATGAGGAGACCCCAGTGCCACACATAGAGCAGGGGTATCCTTGGCATAGAACTCCTGCCAGAGCACCTCCGAGCGATAGCCTTTGAACTCAGGATAGAGCGGAGGCTGAGGGGAGTTATATTGTCCGGTAACGGTGTTGTTGAATGCCAAAGACCAAAGACCGAACTGCTGTCCCTTGAGGCGATTTTTCCACACGCGGAACGGACCACGGCCTTGCCAACTGACACTGTCTACCAGTTCTTCCGGATAGGAGAAGGTGAGACCAAGTTGCCACTTGCTTTCGTCGGTCAAGAAACTGCCACTGAAACCGTGACCGCGCTCATCGTTGAGGACTACGGCATCCATATAAAGCCGACCATCTGGCGTCTGTCGCCACTGGATGCTGTCTATGCCACCCTTGTACCAGAAGGTATTGACCAGCGTGCCGTCCTTCTCAGTCCTTGATGCGTGCTTCCTGCACTCCACCTTCATACCGACTGGCATGGGTCCTTGTGTGAGTGGGACAACCTGCCCGTCTGCCGTGAGGCGCTGGATGAATCCGTCATCGCTAAAGGTGGCGCTTAGGTGTCGGTTGCGAGCATTGGCAGGCAGCAAGAAGTCGGTCATCTTCAGCGTGCCATCTTCTTGCTGATCATAGCGTATGGGTGCCGACCAGCTGCACACTGACTCACCGTTTCTGATGGCCTCTATCTCAAGTATGCGTCCCTTCCAGAAATCCTGGGGCACAGAGAATCGGGCGTAGCCCTTCTCGCCTGGTTGCAAAGCGGGCAGTGTCACTTCACCCTGTGACATCAGCCTGCCTTCTGCATCCTTCAGGCGGTACTGCATGGTGCACTCCGACAGGTTGCTGAAAAGATAGCGATTCTCCACCAGCATATGACCGTCAAACGAACGGTTGACTTGGAACTGCTCCATATAGACAGGGCTCCACACCTCACGGATGGTGAAGAAGCTGGCTTCGGGCTGCCGGTAGCAGTTCAAGCATCCGTCCGGACCATTGCCTCCGTCACTGTCCAGCAGACAATCTTTGATATCGAAGCCCTTTTGGCCAAACTTGAGTCCGGCCGAATGGCCTGTAGGAAGGTCGGTGCGACGCACTGCCTCGTCTACAAAGGCCCAGATGAAACCTCCGGCAAACAGCGGCGAGCGAGTCCAGTGTTCCCACATATCTTGCAAGGCTGCTCCCTGGCCTTTGTCATACTTGCCGTGCAGGAACTCGGTGGGCATGAAGACATGCTGCCCGTTTTGCATACGGTATGTACCTGTCTGATAGGCAGGATAGTGGTGGGTGTCGATGCCGTCATAGTCGGCCCATGGATGGATGACCTTGCGGTGCTGAGGATCGTACTGAGCAAACAAAGGATCTACCGTACGGTTCCATCCTCCTTCGTTTCCATTGCTCCAGACGAAGATGCAAGGATGATTCACGTCGCGCTTGATGAACTCTGGCAAAAGTCGTTGCGCAGTGGTGTCGTCATAGTGGGTCTGCCATCCGGGGAACTCGTCTATGTAGAGCAAGCCGATGGAATCGCAGATGTCCAGGAAATGTCGGTCGGGTGGGTAGTGCGAACGTACGGCATTCATGTTCATCTGCTTGATGAGACGTGCGTCCTGGAGACTCATCTCAGTACTCAGCGACCTGCCCGTCTCAGGATGGAAGCAGTGCCGGTTGGTTCCCTTGACCACCAGACGCGTACCATTAAGGTAAAAGCCATCCTCGGGACGGAACTCCATGGTGCGGAATCCTATGTTCTGCTCCACGGCATGCTGCCCGTCCTTCAGTTCGAGCCTTGCACGGTAGAGATGAGGATGCTCAGGATCCCAGGTCTGAGGTTGTGCATAGTGGAAGCAGCCACGATCCGGGTCGTAGGGGACGGGGCGGTCGTTGATGAAGAGACGCACCTTCTCTTGTAGATTGGCTTTCACCTCTCTGCCGTCGTTCAGGACAAGCTGCAGGAAGATGTCACCGTTGGCACGTGCATCTATAGTGGCATGCTCTATGTGCGCTTGTGGCAGTTCCTCGATGTACACGGGTCGATAGATACCGCCGAAGAGCCACCAGTCAGCTCTTCGCTCGGCAGAATTGACGGAAGCATTGTCCGATTCCTTGGCGACCTTGATCTCCAGTACCTGCTTCCTGCCGGGCTTTACGAACGGGGTTATGTCATATGAAAACTCAGTGAAACCACCCTGATGTACCCTTCCCACTTGTACGCCGTCGATGAAGACGTGCGTGTCGGTCATGGATCCCTCGAAGACCATCCTGTAGCACTTGGGGGCGGAGGTACGGGGCAGTGTGAAGGTGGTGCGGTACTCCCCTACCTCACTGCTGGGCTGTGCCCCTTGCTTCTTGTAGAAGCGGCCGTAAGTGTAGCTTCCAAAACCCTGCAGCTCCCAGCAGCTGGGTACAGCTATGCTCTGCCAGCGACCTGCATTCTGGCCGTCCGAGCAGCGAAACTGCCAAACCTTTGTGTGGGTGGCATCGATGCCAGAGAGGTAGTGCCGCTTAGTGCGTTCGGCTTCGGCATGAAGCGAGCAGACGAGCAGGAAAAGGGTGAAGAGGATGTGGTGTTTCATAGGTAGATGTTTGTCAATTCTTCGCATTCTCTGCCTTATAGCGCAGGGGGGACATGTCGAAGTGTTTCTTGAAGATCTTGCTGAAATAGGATACGTCGTTGTAACCCACCATGAATGCGATCTGTGAGACATTGTTGCTGCTTGTGACAAGCAGGCGGGCTGCCTCCTTCATGCGGTAGTGGCGGATGTATTCCTTAGGCGATTTGCCCAAAAGCCGGTGCGTGGTGTTGTAGAACGTAGTGTGGGACATGTTCATGCGGCTTGCCATGTCTTCACTGGTGAAGTTGGGATTGCCCATCTCCTCCTTCACGATGGCTTCCAGCGTGGTGATGAACTGCTTGTCGGAGTTGGGAGCCTCGCTGGGATTGGAGATGATCTCTTCCACGAATAGCTTCTTGACCTCTCCCATCTTTTTCTCCATGTTCTTGTAGTTCTCTTTCAAGCCTTTATGACGGATGTTTTGGTTCCGGATGAACCAGAGGAAGAGGATCAGGGAGACGACGTAGAGTGCCACAAACCACCATTCGGCCCAGAAAGGCTTCTGTACGTGTATGGGCAGGATGAGTTCGTCGCTCCATCCGCTCCCGTCTACAAATGTCCTCACGTGCAGCCTGTAGTGTCCCGAAGGCAGACGGTTGAGCATGTAGCGTCCGTAGTTGACGGGCTCCGACCAGCAGGTGTCCACCCCTTCCAGCAGGAAGACGTAGGGTGAAGGCATGGGAGAGGAGTATGTGAAGTTGGAGAAATTCAGTTCCAGGGAGTTGAAGTTGTGCGGGAGTTGGATATCTGGTTTGGTGTACTCCACTCCATTGAGTTTGATGCTGGATATCAGTATGTCGGAGAAGGTGGATTCTGGAAGTGGTTCTTCGCTGTCGATCAGAAGGATGCCGTCGTTGGAACCAAACAGCAGATACCTGCCATCCAGGTTGGCCGAACTGTTCTCGCAGAAGCTGTAGCGAGGCATTTCGTAGGAGAAATAGTGCCTTTTGGCCTTTCGCTCCTTGGGGTCGAGACAGAGCATTCCGCTTTCGGTCGATATCCAGATGTTCCCTTTCGCATCCTCCTCAAACGACTGTATCATAGGCATGACTATGCCTTCCATGTTGGAGAAGTGTTCCAGTTCGATGGAGAGGTAGTTGCCGGTTGGCGTACAGCAGGCTGCGCCCTTTCCCGTCTCTGATATCCAGATACGTCCGCCCTGGTCGCAGAATATGGTTCGTATCTCGTTGGTCCTGAGCGAACTGTTGCTCTCTTGCAGGCGTACGAAGCGTGTGGGATCTGCCAGAAGATGCTCGGGCTCGAAGACGATGATGCCATTGCTGGTGGCCAGCCACATCCATCCGTTGTGATCCTTGCAGATCATGCGTATCTCCCTATCTTCCGTCCTGTCGAAGAATCTGCGGAAGCGCAGGCCTCCATGCTGGTCGGCAATGGCATAATTGAGACCGCCGCCGAAGGTGGAGATCCACATGCCGCCATTGTCATCCCTTACTATGTCGGTGACATTATCGCTCGACAGCGAGATCTCAAGTGCGGATGAGTAGGTGTAGTGGTCGTTCCCCACATATAGGCCTCCACCCTTTGTGCCCACCCACAACCTGCCGTTGACGTCATACTCTGCACAGTAGACGATATTGTTGTAGCTGTTGATGAGTTTCAGCTGATTTTCAGATACTTTCGCTTGCCTGTCGGCTGCGGGCAGCTCCTGATTGTCGCTGGTGGGGAAGTCCATGGTGTAAAGCTCTCCGTTTCGGTTGCTGAGCAGCACATTGCCATCATCCATCTTTTTGATGAAGCGTATCTGGTTGCGGAAGCTGTCGTTCTCGCGTGCTATCTTCAGGTAGTGCGAACGCTGAGGGCTGGTGAACTGCAGATGAAGGATACCAGACAGAGCCGTTCCTAGCCACACGCTCCCCGATCGGTCTTGTGTGACGTACTTGAGGTAGTTGGATGGGATCTGACGTTCGGAAGAGTTCTCCGATGAGTAGTGTACAAGCTCGTCGGTCTTGATGTTGTAGGTGAAAAGTCCGCAGCCGGTAGTGCTTATCCACAGGATGTCGTTGGCTCCATGGCATACGGCGAAGAACTCAGGCGTCTGCATCAGTACGTCCTTGGGAATCAGGTTGAAGCGCTTTGCTATGTTCTTCTTGCCGATGTAGAGCAGGTTGTTGTCCTTGTCGCTTACCCACGTTCCGCCCTTGTTGTCTTGTATGAGACGTCGTGTGCTTGTCATCCTCAGCTCCTGTGGTACCTCGCAGTATCTTGCGTTGGCCATGTCGAAAGCCGTGCAGCCCTCTTCTGTATAGATGACACAGAGGTTATGCCACTTGGCTACACCATATATATTTATTAAGGGGGATTTGGGCGAATACGCCTCCTTGCTCTTTCCCTTGGCACTCAGTATCAGTATGGACCCCTGTGACGTCATGAAGAGTTCGCGGTCTTCGTCAGAGAGGTGGGCCACGTATTGCCCCTTGTTCTCGACGCAGGTGATGGTGCTTCCGACACACCTGTATAGCCCTTTCTCCGTGCCTATCCATATCTGGCCATTTACCTCCTTGACAAAATTGACGATATGCGAGGCCAGCTGACTTTGTTTGTCGCCAAGCGGGGTCACCTTCACATCTGCTCCCGCGAAGGTCACGATGGCACCACCCGCACTTCCACCGTAGAGCCAGGTCTCCTTGCCGATGTGCTTGCAATGGCGATATTTCAGGATGTACTTTCCCCCACTTGTCAGATCCAGGAAGCACCTTCGCTTCATGTCATAGCAGCTGAACACGTCCGACATGCCGCTCACCCAGATGTGACCCTGTTCGTCCTCTGAGAGTCGCCGGGTGCGATTGTCCGTGAGGCGCTGTCCCTCGAGGCCCGTTTTGCCAAACTGCTGCACGGCCATACCGTCATAGCGGTTCAGACCGTTGGGAGTACATATCCAGATGTAGCCCTGGGAGTCTTGCATGATATCGCGCACCGTGTTGTTGGACAACCCATTGCTGGTGGTTATCGTCTCCACACAGAAGTCCGTGTCGTCTCCCTTCGCGCTTCCCGCCGAGGCCATAAGGAGAAGCGTTGCCAGGATCGTTTTCCAGAGCAGATGGATTCTGTACAGTGAAGTATGGGTATGTATGCGGTCAGTCATCATCTTTGGTGTAATAGGGGTGTAGGGCAAGAGCCGTTGGGTACATCAGCTCCATTGTGTATGTTTTTACCTTTCATGGTTGTTGCAAAATTACAAAAAAAACACATACGCCCATCCTTTTTTTCATACTATTGCAACCGCATTTTTGTATTTTTCGACCGAATTTCGGGCAAATTCCTACGAAATACAATATTTACGAATGAACCAACATATCTTACACAAACCTATTATATAATTTTGGAGTAGGAAAACCAAAAACATACAAACCATGAAGAAACTGTTACTTTTTCTGCTTTCCCTCACCGTCGTTTTTCCGTCGTATTCGCAGGACATTCTCCAGTCCCTGGACTTCTTCTATGCGGGTCAGAGCAAGAGCCGTAAGATGTTTATCGTGAAGAAGGGTGAAGTCAGCTGGCGCTATGACGACCCTAACGGAAAAGGCGAGATAAGCGATGCCATACTTCTCACAGATGGTCATATCCTCATGGCTCAGCAATACAGCATCCGTGAGGTGGACACCAAGGGCAATGTGTATTGGCAGATGGAGGTTCCCAGTGGGTGTGAGGTTCATACAATTCAGCCAATAGGCAAACACCATATATTATATGTACAGAACGGGAAGCCTGCCAAGGTAATCATCCGTAGCATTCCCGACTTGAATGTCGTACATGAATTTGACCTGCCTACAGGCAATGGCGGTAGTGTTCACGGACAGTTCCGTAACGCTCGTCTGACAAGTAAGGGTACGCTGCTCGTTGCTCACATGTCACAAGGTTTTGTGGCAGAGTACAACTCTGATGGACAGGAGTTGCACCATTGGAATGTAGGTGGGCCTTGGTCAGCAACAGAGTGCAAGAATGGCAACATCCTTATTGTTGCCCGTAAGGGGCAACTCTGTGAGATTGATGGTGAAGGAAATGTCGTATGGGAAACTAATCTGTCGGACATGGGTGCTTCACAGGCACAGAAGGCATACATCTTAAGGAACGGTAACATCCTCGTTAGCAATTGGTTTAACGAATGGGACAAGAAACCCATCGACAGTGCCAATCCACCTCTTCAGGCAATTGAAATTACCCGAGATGGGAAGCAAGTCAGAGAACTGCGTTCCTGGACAAATCCCAATCTTGGCCCTGCTACTACAATCCAACCATTATACCAGAAGGTAAACCGCAAAGTCATGTTTTTTGGCACATATCATTAATGGTTATAATTAGTTAGTTATCCGGTAATGCACACAAGTAGAATAATGTTTTAAGTTAATTAAGGTTGATAAAAACGCGGTTTACTTTCTTGGTTGGATTACCATAATATTGAACATCAAAAAAAAAAATTAGTACATGAAAAGAATAATTCTATTGGTCGTCAGTACCACATTCTTTTTTCTTGGCATTGTTGCCCAGAAGCCTTCAAAAGTTTATGTCACTCGTGATATAAGTCCCGAGTCTTTGGTTAAAATCTACAAGGCTCTTGGCCGTAAGGCAAAGGGACGAGTGGCAGTCAAGATTTCTACCGGTGAAGAAAACAATCCTAACAGCCTATCACCGGTATTGATTAAAGATTTGGTAAAACTGGTTAATGGCACACTGGTGGAGTGTGGCACAGCCTATGGTGGTGCACGAGGCACAGTGGAAAGTCACAGACGTGTCATCCACAAACATGGATACGACTCTATCGCCACTGTCGACCTCATGGACGAAGAAGGCGAATACAAGATTCCCGTCAGAGATACCAAGTGGATCAAATACGACATTGTGGGTAACCATCTGAAGAATTATGACTTTATGATCAATCTGGCTCACTTCAAGGGCCATCCCATGGGTGGATTGGGTGGTGTCATTAAGAATCAGAGCATCGGTGTAGCATCACAGAATGGCAAGGCTAACATTCATACTGCCGGTTATCAGGAGAAGGTAGAGGGCATGTGGAATCACGTGGACAATCAGGATGGCTTTCTCGAGTCCATGGCTGCCGCAGCACAGGGTGTAGCTGACGTATTTGGCAAGAATATCATCTACATCAGCGTCATGAACAACATGTCAGTCGACTGCGACTGTGTAGACAAGCCCGAGGCTGTCAAACTCAAGGACTATGGCATCTTGGCTTCGCTCGATCCCGTAGCGCTCGATCAGGCATGTGTTGACATCGTATTCAACATGACTCCCAGCGAGGGCAACGACAACCGTCCCCTCATTGAGCGTATCAACAAGCAGCATGGCATCCATACCATAGAGCACGCAGAGGCCATCGGTTTTGGTTCGAGAAAGTACAAACTCGTATCCATCGACAAAAAACAAAAGTAAACGAATCAAAGACAATATACATAAATGAACTCAAGCTTAAGAATCATCGTGATTTCTACTCTTTCGTTCTGCAGTGCCAACATCAACATGAAAGCGACAGAGACTGAAGATACCCTCCAGACCGTACTCGTCACTGGGGCTCGGCATGAAGTAGCCCAACAACAGCATCCTAATACAGTGAGCAGTATCGGGCGTAATGCTCTAACTCAGTCGCACCATCTGAGCATGCTACCCGCATTGATGCGAAATGTACCGGGGCTGCTTGTCACTTCGCGTGGCATGGCTGGTTATGGCGTTAGCACTGGAGGGTCTGGAAATATGGTCCTGCGTGGTGTTTCCTCCAGTTCTGGCGGAGTAATGGTGCTCATCGATGGCAACCCTCAATATAATGGATTGTATGGACATAGTATTGCTGACTCCTACTTGAACATGATTGCAGAACGTGTCGAGGTTCTTCGTGGTCCCGCATCTGCCCTATATGGTTCGAATGCCATGGGCGGAGTGGTTAATATCATAACCCGTCACGACATCAGTGACGGAACAAACACAGACATCAGTCTTGGTGCTGGCAGCTATGGAACATTCCAGGCAGAGGCGAGCAACCAAATGAAAAAAGGAAAGTTCTCACTGCTCACAGCAGCCCAATATACCCGAACAGACAACCACCGTCCCGACATGGGATTTCAGCAATACGGTGGTTTTGTCAAGGCCGGATATAAGTTCAGTAATGCATGGAATCTTTCTGCCAACGTGAATCTGACCCATTTTGATGCAAGTAATCCTGGCACAGTTGCTTCTCCCAAGATCGACAACGACCAGTGGATTACACGAGGCAATGCTGGACTGACTCTGGCCAATGACTATTCCTGGACATTCGGCGCACTGAACGGCTATGACAATTTTGGTCATCACAAGATAGATGATGGTTATGAGTTGGGCAAGGCACCCCAGACCGACTTGTTCCATTCCAAGGATGCCCTCGCAGGTGTGGCCTGGTATCAGAGCTTCCGTTGCTTCAAGGGCAATCAGATAACTGTTGGGCTTGACTACCAGCATATCTATGGACATGCCTGGTATGTAAACAAGGAGACCAAAGAGGTCGTCCTTACCCCAAAGCGTAAGATGCAAAGCACAGACACCCACGCCAATGAGTGGGCAGGATACGTAGATTTTCGCCAAGAGATTGCAGACATCCTTACCCTTGATGCTGCCATCCGCTACGACCATCACTCTGTAGCTGGTGGCGAGTGGGTGCCACAGGCGGGTCTTGTATTGCGACCTATCCCTACTGGTCAGATTAAGGCTATGATAAGCCGAGGTTTCCGCAATCCTACCACCAAGGAGATGTACCTTTATGGCACGGCCAATCATGATTCGCTGCGCGCCGAGAGTATGATGAATTACGAACTGTCCTGGCACCAGCGACTGCTTGGCGGACGTCTTTCCTATGATGTTACAGCCTTCATCGCACAGGGCGACAATATGATTCAGACCATAGCCGGCAAGAATGTCAATTCCGGCACTTTCTCCAATAAGGGTGTCGAGTTGGATTTGAAATGGCAGGTCAGTGACTCCTGGATGCTGATCACGAATCACAGCTACCTGCACATGGAGAATCTCCTTGCTGGTGCCCCACGTTACAAGGGTTACCTGGGTGCTAACTACCGTTGCGACAAATGGCAGGCAGAGGCTGGGTTCATGCAGCTTTCAGGTCTTTGTCTGAAAAACAATGATAAAGACAATCTGGAAAATGCCTCCCTGCTTAATGCTAGTGTCGGCTATGACGTCCTACCCTATCTTCAGCTGTGGGTCAGAGGCGAGAACCTGCTGGCTCAGCGCTACCAGATCAACGAAGGCTATCCCATGCCTCGTGCTACTTTCATGGCAGGCGTGAAATGCTCTTTCTAAGGTTTCACTGCACTCGCCCACCAAAGATAAAGACAAAAATAACAAACTGAAAATTCCTAACAACTTGTTTTATTAACCATTAAATTTATCAACACCATGAGAAAGAAACTGTTTTTCTTGAGCGCGGCGTTTTTGATGAGTCTGGTATCTTGGGCCGACAGTTGGGTCAAGCCTACCATCTCTGATGACATGTTCGCCAGTGAGTTTGCAGCCTCTTCAGAGGCAGTGGGTGACACCGTCATCTACTATCTCTACAACACGGAAGGAGAAGGATTCTTCAACTCCGGCAAGGCACCCGGACACAGCAAGTGGGAGAGCAATGCCCTCTTGACCGATCAGGGTACGCGTATGTTTTTCGTCAAATATGTCTTGACTGATCCCGAGACCGGCGAGGCGCAGGAGTGGGATGGCAAGACCTACATCATGAAAAATGAGTACAAGACCGCAGGTGCCTGGAAGGAAGTCTTCAGCGATTCGCAGAACTGCGTATTCTGCGACCGTCGTACACAGGCCGACTACCTTTGGGAGATATTGCCCCAGGGCGGAGGTGAATACCTCATCCGCCTTTCCGACCTCAATCCCACCTGGAACTGCGCCGCATATGCCGATCTGGACTACTATGGCAATACCGATTTCTATGTCGGCTTCAATGCCCTCGACAATGACTATCTCGACAGCCAGATCAAGCCCGTCTCACCCGCTCTCCCCAAGGAGAAGAATGGTGAGAACGATCCTCATCTGATATGGCGCTTCGTGCCTGAGGCCAGCTACGAGTCTTACCTGGCTGGTATCGCTGCCTACAGCGTAGCCGAGAAGCTCGCTGCTCTCATGGAGGAGGCAAGCGAGGAGTATCCCGAGATCGACATGTCCAAGTACAATGCCGTCTATGGCAACACTTCTTCTACCGTCGATGCCCTCAACGAGGCTATCGAGGCTTTGCAGAAGGAGATGAAGGATCTGGAGAAGTTCCATGTGCTCAATGACGCCACTGAGGACGATCCTCGCGATGCTACCATCCTGCTCGTCAATCCCGCCTTTGAGAACGACGGCAACTACAAGGAGAAGACCGAGGACGTACCCGGATGGATTCATACCGTGGAGGTCTACAGCAACAACCGTACCAGTACCGCTGGCCACATCTACACCTCTTCTGGTAAGGTCAACTCTCTTCCCGCCAATTATGAGGGTCCCTACCTCTACCACTTCCTGGAGATCTGGCGCCGTGCAGCCGATGTAGATGCTGCCAACAATGCATATCCCTTCGGTGAGTCGGGTGGTCAGATGTATCAGGTCATCGAGGATCTTCCCGCAGGTAAGTATGAGTTCACTTGCGACGCTATGGCATGCTGCCAGATCAACGACAACGGTACCGGTTTCTACAAGAACCCCGTAGAGAACGTCTACCTCTATGCACTGGGTGGATCCATCGAGACCCGCCAGAAGATTGCCACTGCAGTCAATGTTCCTGAGAGCTTCAAGATCACCTTCGTACACGATGGCGGCGACATCCAGCTGGGCGTACGCTTCGACCATACCTGTGCCACCTGGGTTTGTCTTGACAACTTCACCCTGACCTACTACGGCCCCATCACGGGTGATCCCGAGAAGGTATCCCTCTGGGCTGCCATCAACGATGCCAAGTCATCCTTTGCCGATCTCGATGAGATCCGTGCCAACAGCGATACCAAGACGTCCTTCGAGGAGTTGCTCAACGAAGCCTCCGAGGCTACCGAGAACTTCCAGCAGTATCGCGAGTCCATCGCTGAGAAGAAGAGTGAGCTGCAGAAGTCTATCAATGACTACAAGACCTTCAAGACCTATCTGGACGAGTGCCAGGGCGTCATCGAAGAGTATAGCGGCGACAGCCGTTTCGACGACCTCCTTGGCGAGATCAGCGACCTCTACTACGAGTGGCTCGACGCCTATGAGGCTGGCAGCTACACCAATAGCGAGATCGCAGCCATCCAGGGCCTGGTTATGCAGAAGCTTACCGACTATAAGGTGGGCCTCGTACAGGTAGGCGAACTGACCGATCTGCTTGTCTTCAACCCCGGATTTGACTACTCCGTAGGTATCGACGGCTGGACAGTCAACAACGTGACGAAGGACGACCTGAACAATGGTACCGGTCAGGGCCGCAATATCCTCCACCTCGATGATATGGGTGAGCAGGGTGAGAATGGTACATACTATAGCAATGTGCTCAAGGAGATGGACAAGACCTTCGAGATCTCACAGACCCTGGAGAACATGCCTGCCGGTTGCTACACCCTCACTCTCAACGCCTTCGAGCGTGTAGGCAATATCGACAACGCACTCCAGCTCTTCCTCAAGGCTGGCGGTAAGGGTGCCGGTGACAATGCCGGTACCGTGGCTTACATCTATATCAACGACGAGAAGACCACCTTCAACAACCTCTGGGCCGGTGCTCAGGAGGAAGTGGTATGGGCTACCGATAAGGGTGAGGATGACGGTGTCACCATCACCAATCAGGATGTCACTCGTGACGAGTATCCCGGCATGTACATCCCCGATGCTACCACCTCGGCCAACTTCTACTTCAATCTCCACAACGCATATCTCAACTCCGTCAGCGTCTATCTTCCCGAACCCGGTACGCTGAAGTTCGGCATCAAGAAGGATCAGGCTCAGAATAGCTTCATGGTGATGGACAACATGCGTCTCTACTATCGTGGCAACGACATCAATGCTTTTGATCCCGTGATCGACGACATGCTGAGCAACCTCCAGAAGGCACTTCCTCTCGAGGGACACTATGGTCAGGATGCACAGCAGCTTGTCTCTGAGGCCATCGCCCAGCTCAATGCTGCCAAGGGCACCGACATCGAGACTTGCGTGACAGCTCTGGCCAATGCCAAGGAGGCCATCGCATACGCTAAGGGTTCTATCGCAGCCTACAAGCACATCGAGGACAACCTGCAGAAGCTCTACGACAACTTCTATATGGCTGATGCCGACAATGTCACTCCTTCTATCTACAAGCGTGCCGAGGAGGCTCTCGACAAGGCTGACAACACCCTCGAGGACGGCGACCTCAACAATGAGGAGGCTGAGGCCCTCGCTGCTGAGATGGATCTGCTGGCAGGTCTGGTTACCGTCGACAACTTCGACAATGCCACTCCCGACAATCCTGCCGACCTCTCAGGCATGATCATCAATCCCACCTTTGATGTCATAGGCGACTTCACCGGATGGCAGGGTACTGCATTCGGTGCCGGTGGTACCACTTCTACCTGTGCTGAGATGTACAACAAGACCTTCGACGCTTACCAGGATATCAAGGGCTTGCCCGGTGGTACCTACATCGTGAAGGTCGACGGCTTCTACCGTCGTGGCGAGATAGGCGTTGAGAACGAGATTGAGGCGATCAACCCCGACTCTGCACTCAACGTCAGCTTCTACGTCATCACCCCCAACGATACTGTCTCTACTCCCATGCAGAGCATCTCTACGGGTGTCGTAGACGAGGAGAACGCTCCCGGCACCGGTACTGCTCAGGCTACCAATGGTCTGGTGCCCAACTCTATGGCTGCTGCCGTAGCATGGATGGAGGCTGGCTTCTACACCGGCCATGAGCTCATGGCTACCGTCAAGGAAGGCGAGAGCATGCGCATCGGTGTGAAGAAGTCTGTAGGCTTCACCAACGACTGGGCCATCTTCGACAACTTCCAGTTGCTCTACCTCGGCGACGGTACCATCATCGACAGCATCGATGAGGTGAAGCCCACCAAGCCTGCTGTCAAGGCTATCTACAACCTCATGGGTCAGCGCATTGCTGCTCCCAAGCGTGGCATCAACATCGTGAATGGTGTCAAGGTAGTCATCAAGTAAGACCCCTATCAGCAGAGATCCACGGGACTCTCGTCTTGTGGATCTCACAATTCTTTACTACATCTTTCATGTGGATGGAAGCTTGCACTCGCGGCTTCCATCCACTTATTTTTTCTCTCCCATCGCCCCCCTTACCTACATCATACTCTACAGAAACGTACGGAGCACGTTGATACACGGGTATACTGCTTGAGGTCATTCACGTAGTCCTCGAGCAACAAGAGGCCGAAGGTCAACAAAAAGACATAGCATATGTGCCCTTTAGCATGTATGGATGAAATCGATATCATGTTGTTTCCGTTCAGTCTCGTTTATCGACGTTTTCATGATAAAAAACGGGGGAATAGTTGCAATTGAAGAAAATAATGCATATCTTTGCGAAACTAACTAGGATACGCCAAAGGCGTACACTGCCAACCAAAACCGTACGGACCGAAAATCCCAGATTCCCATGAGAAGAACTATGCTATGGCTATGCCTGCTTACCTTGGCGTGCACCATACAGGCCAAGGTGTACGACGTAAAGGCATTTGGTGCCAAAGGCGACGGCAAGACGATAGATACGGAGGCCATCAACCGGGCCATAGAATTGGCCTCGCAGCAGAGGGGCGACACGGTGTGGCTGAGTGCCGGCCGCTTCTGCACCTACTCCATACACCTGAGAAGCCACGTCACCCTGCTTCTCGACCGCGATGCCACGCTCATGGCTGCACCCACCGACGATGAGCACGGCTACGACTTGCCAGAGCACAATCCGGACTCCATGTATCAGGACTTCGGCCACAGCCACTGGCACAACTCGCTGATGTGGGGAGAAGGACTGACCGACGTGAACCTCTGCGGTGAAGGACTCATCGATGGTACGGGGGTGCTCACGCGCGGATCGGGGATAAGCAAGAACTCCAAGGTGGTGGTGGCCAACAAGGCACTGGCCTTGAAGAATTGTGCCAACGTGTCGGTACATGGCTTGCGCTTCCTCAACTGCGGACACTTTGCCATGCTCCTCACTGGCGTGGACCAGCTACTCATAGAAGATGTGACGGTGGACTCCAACCGTGACGGCATCGACATAGACTGCTGTGAAAACGTGGTAGTAAGGCGCTGCTGGGTCAATACGCTCAACGACGACGCCATCGTTCTGAAGTGCTCCTATGCCTTGGGATGGGCCAAACCCACGCAAAACGTACTGGTGGAGGACTGCGACGTGAGTGGATACGACGTGGGTACATACATGGACGGTACCCGGCAGACCACGGTCTTGCTAGCCCCCGACCGCGATGGTCCCACGGGACGCATCAAGCTCGGTACGGAGAGCAGTACAGCCTTTCGCAACATACTCGTGCACCACTGCCGATTCCACCACTGCCGAGGGATGGCCATAGAGACGGTGGACGGTGCGCCGCTGGAAAATGTGGAGTTCAGAGACATCACGATGGAGGACATCTGCAATGCTCCTCTCTACATCCGTCTAGGCGACAGGATGCGATCGCCCAAGGGCACGTCTCCCTCCTCAGTCAGCGGAGTGAGGATCACCAACGTAAAGGTGAAGGATGCCGATGCGCGCTATGCCTGCATCATCTACGGCATTGAGGACCATCCCATACGCCATGTGGCCATCAGTCACTTTGAAGTGCAGTACCGAGGTGGTCTCACCATGAAGGACTACAATGAGCAGATCGGATGCAACACCTTCTTCTCCGGACGCAAGGAAAACAACTATCCCGAGCCCTCAGCCCATGGCATACAGCCGGCCTGGGGCTGGTCGCTGCAGCATGTCGACGGACTCTATCTCGAGGACGTGAAGATGACACTCATGAAGCCAGATGAGCGCCCACAAGTCTTCCTAAAGGATGTGAAAAACATGGTGGAAACCACCACCCCATCCATTCCTAATGACTAAACCACTAAAATCATATAATTCAACTTTCACCTTGGTGTGTGTAGCACCTTCTCTCTTCATCGTGAGACGAAACCACGGCAGGTCAAGGACATACAGCCGGGTGATGTCTTCGTATATCCAGCCCGTCCCGGGCACAAGTATGGACATGCAGTCCTTGTAGCTGATGTGGCAAGAAGCCGTTCGGGGAAGGTGGCCGTGATGTGCATGGAGGGCAACACACCCGCCCGTGAGGCCCAATGCCTATCTGGAGGAGGACAGGCAGGTGGTTTAGTAGACCAAAGTGTCTGCCGCACGGGATCGTACGTTGTGATCCATTTTCAGAAGCGGACGTGATGCCCCTGTTCAAAGTGATCGAAGAGGTCGAATAGCGGTTCTTGCTTTCGTGTGAAAGGTTGAATTTGAAACAACAACAAAAACAACGAAACGAACAGAGATAACTATTTAAAGTTTCCCACCCTTATGTCCACGAGCATAATCTTTTATTTATCAAGAATTTGTGAAGGTTCTTGATAAAAAAGATGGGAAACTTGAGTATTTTATACTGCAAGAGAAATTCATGAATAAATTTGTGGGTAATTCGTGATCATTCGTGTTCACAGTAAATACTGCCTGTGGCGCTACATGAATTTGCCATGCGCTCGGCATCCGCTTGCGGTGACGCTTCGCAGCTCGCCTGCAGAAGAATTTGCCACGAATTTTATCAGAAATTATATCTCAGGTCAGATTGTATATAGTCTCCAAAGTTTATAGGGGCAAAACACCCTAAAAGTAACTTGGCCCTCACAAGAGTCTGGCACACAGCAGCTTACGGCGATAACTATTGATCGCAAAAGTCCCCTCAGAAGTTAACTGGCTGTTGATCGCAAACAAGCAGAGTGATCCCTATGAGAAGACTTCACGATGGTCGTGCCAAGTGCGTGCCTGATGCATTAGCCAAAGTGCACACAGATTTTTTCATAGTGATTATTCTACCGTCACCTACACGGTATATAGTCTAATACGCTGTTTCTCTGCGCGTTAATGGCGTGTAGGTGGATTTTCACCTACACGGGTTCAGCAGATATATTTTACTAGCGTGATTTTTTACCTACATACATAATTCATGGCTTATAATACTGATTATCTGTGCGTTGATGGCATGTAGGTGCCTTTTCACCTACATGGTCATCTTGCTATCTGCTTGATTTTCAGCATGCGAAATTATGTAGGTTATATCCTACCTACATACATTACCTACATGATTTGAAGCTGACGAGGATAACAGTGAGGGACGCCATCTCCTGTCTCTACGCAGATTGGCTCAGCTCTCATCATACCCATGTTTTGCTTTGCCATCAACTGGCGGTAAAGCTATGCATGCGCATCCCTAGGCCAAGTCATGCGCATGGCACAACCTGCCAACGTATCGTTGGTAGGTGAAGTCACTAGCATGACAAGGGGTAAGAGACAGCGGGGTATTTCGGGTCGACTACCGAGACCATCAGTAAAATCCTGTTGATGGATTGACGAAAACCGAAAGAAATCAGCATTCGCAGAATGTAAAGATATATGCATATCGAGAAAGCTCGAGCAGGTCTCTACAGCAGTACATCAGCCCTCCCGTTTCTGATACCTCTCTGCACAAATCGGGAAGCGACAAAAATGCAGCAATTCTGCTACTCCTTTGATATTCAATACTATAGTCTTCTTTCCTTGGGTGGAGGTGAAATACCACCTCCACCTTCGCCATCCACCTGATATTCAATGTCTTTACGTACAGAGATGGAGGTGGAGGCTTCGCAATTACAAATTACGAATTATAAATTAGAAATTACAAGCGAGAGGGATTGACGAGGAAGTCGCGCATGAGGTCGAGATACCACTGAGAGCGGGTACTGTCGTCACAGCGCATGCAGAAGGTGTGGGTCTCGGACGTATTTCTCAGGTACCCACATCTTCTCGCGGAAGAGGCGTATCTGGCGCATCTGATCATCAAACTTCGAATTTACCTTCAGGCGCTTCAGGCTGGTGGGCTCAGCCTTGGCTATCAGGTTGAGACGCTTGGCGGCAAAATCCGCATAGCGCGCATCGCCTGTGGCGCGGCCTACCTCCTGCATGGCGCAGTAGAGGACGCCTATCTCATAGCTGGTGAGGCGCAGGGTGCCGGTCTTCAGCTTCTCGCCATCCATCTGGTCGGGCATGGCCGTCTCCAGATAGGCAAGCACGCGATAGAAGCGTAGCCGGCCTAACGCTTAACGCCCCTTAATCACCCTACAAGAACGCACGAAGCGCTCCGATGCGGGGCATACGGCTGAGAGCCAGGGTGGCCTTCTCGCGTATCTGGCGGCAACGCTCATGAGAGAGACCCATGTAGTCACTGATCTCGTCGAGCGTCTTGCGTGCACAGCCCAGGCCATAGTAGAAGCGGAGTACCTTCTGGTCGCGAGGCGACAACTGGGACAGGAAGCGGTCGAGCTCCTGCTGGAGCGACTCCTTCATCATCTCCGAGTCCGTGCTCTTGGCATCGTCGTCCTGCATCACGTCGAGCATGGTGAAACCATCCTCGTCGCTCAGCGGAGCGTCCATCGAACTGTGTCCTCTCGACAGACTTCTCACTCTGGCCACCTGCTCCTGCGTCATGTCCAGCGCCTCCGCGATCTCCATGGTGCTGGGCGTCTCCTGGTAAGCCTGCTCGTAGTCGTGTACGAACTGCAGGATGCGGCGCTGCTCCGTCTGGCGATTGGACGGCACATACACGATGCTGCCCTTCTCGGCCAGCGCCTTGAGGATACCCTGGTTGATCCAGTTGACCGCGTAGGAGATGAACTTGAATCCTCGCGTCTCGTCGTACGACTCAGCAGCCCTGATCAGTCCTGCGTTGCCTTCGTTGATCAGGTCGCCAAGGCTCAGGCTCTCGGTGGTGGGGTACTGCTTCGCTACGGAGATGACGAAACGGAGGTTGCACAGCACGAGCCAGTCACGTGCCTCCATGTCGCCCTTGTGGATACGCTGAGCCAGGTCCACCTCCTCCTGTATGGTGAGTCGGGGGTACTTCTTGAGGTCATTCATGTAGTCCACGAGCGACTGAGAGTCGCGTGAGGTGATAGACTGTGTCACTTTGATTTGTCTCATAGGCGTTGGGATGTTATAAGGTTAATAATTAGATATTTACTAAGGTTGTGGTGTGAGGACGGAAGCCCTATGCGTATGTGCACACCTCCCCCTCTCTCGTACCGGGGCAATAATATATACCCCCAGCTGAGAAAAGGTAACCGACAGTAAGAGAAAAAAATGAAAAAAAAATCACCCCTCTCCTACGCCACCTCTATTAATATAAATAATTCTGAAATCACGATGCTTACTTGCTCGACATGCTTGCGAGAGAGGCAAGTCATGCGCATGCATCAGCCGTGCCACGTATGATCTCAAAATATTTTTTTTTGAAAATGGCAAAGACTTGTAGGGTAGTCCCATATGGGCAAATGAAGCCGAACTCTTCTCCTCCCTCTCGCGCAGGTCTGGGCAGACAGAGGCGCTTCAAACGAATGAGGGCGTGCCACACTGTGTGATGTGACACGCCCTCATGGTCTTCTATGCTCTTGCAAGCGGCGATGAGGGCCGGCTTGCAAGGGGTGTGGAGTGACTACTGGTCGGTGGTGGTTCGCTCCAGGATCCTGTCGATGATGAACTGGAGATCGTCCTTGTCCCACTTCTTGTCCTGGTTGTAGTCGAGAGGAGCATGGATCTGCAGGACGGCATCGACGATGCTTATCTTGCCATCTTCATTGCGGTCGTAGATGTCGGCGTTGGTGTAGTGACCCTCTCCGTCGGTGACCACCTTGGGTGAGCCCAACTGGGGAAGTGTCTCACCGGGGAGCTTCTGACCCCACATATCGGTGTACTGACCCAGTTCGTAGGCCACACGTCCGGAGGTGAAGTCGTCTCCTCCTACGGGGGTGCCGAGCAGGGACTTTTGGACATTCTGTTCGGGGTAATAGTACACGTCGCGCTCAAGGTAGTAGCACAATTCTATGCGGTAAGTAGCATTGCAAGCAATGGGAGCTATCGAGCCATGGGGTGCATTGACGTCTGTGCTGTGCACCTCAGTGCTATTGTAGCAAAGGGTGATCGCAAAGTCGGCCTTGCCGCAGTAACCCACGATGCCGGCCACATATCGGCTACTGGTGCTGATATTGCCTCTGTTGGCACACAGGGTGACTTCGCCTGAGCAAGCCTTCTCTCCGATGATGCCGCCTACTTCGCTACCCGTGGCATTCACTGCTACCTCGTTGATGCACATTGCCACTCTGGTGCCATAGCGACCGCCCACGAAGTCTGGCAGGTAGGCCTGGCCGACGATGCCGCCCACTACCGACGTACCGTTGATAATGGCGTAGTTGGTGCAGCGCGAGATGTTCTGAAGCAGATAGGCCGTACCGATGAGTCCACCGCAGTACTGACCTGAAGAGGTGACGGTGCCACCAGACTGACAGTTGTACACCGAGAAGCCAGAGAGCAAACCTGCGAGGGTTCCCACATGGTTGTGACCCACCACGGTGCCGAAGACTTCAAGATTCTGGATGTAGCGTGAGTCTACGACCTCGAGGTCATCGGTGCCACAGTAGCCAAAGAGACCGACGTAGTCGGCATCGGGGGTGTTGATGTAGAGATTGGTCACGCGATGTCTGTTGCCCTGGAAGTTGCCCAGGAAGGGAGTCTCGGGCGATTTGCCGATGGGGATCCAGTTGCCAACCTTCTCGCTGCAAACAGAGAGCAGGTTGAGATCGGCCATGAGTCGACCGTTGATGTGTGCATGACCGGCATTGACACGGTCGCGGAACCACTGCAGTTCGCCTATCTTCGTGATGACGTAGTAG
>JAZLII010000041.1:0-14778 GCA_045617275.1 Bacteroidaceae bacterium | reverse complement strand
GTCTGTTGTTGAACAAGCATAATACATTCTTCTATTACGCTATAAAGGTACAAAAAAAATCGCACATATGCAAGTTTTTACCTACATATGTGCAATCTTATTTTTACACCTCAGCAATCAAGAGGGTTTTTCAGTGCCCTCGGCTTAGGCTCGGGCTTTTTTTTGTCTTGAAGACCTGGGCCGGACGTGGAGTGGCTGACTTTTTGTCAATATGGAAGTAGAGAGTGGGTCCGACTGACAAGATGTCGTGTATGGGTTGACTTAGGTCAATAATGCCGCGTTTTTATGCTAAAAAACATATTTTCGGCTTGTTTTGAGTATAAAAAGGCACTATCTTTGCACCGAAATAAGATGAAACCCCAAGCGAGGGGCACTCAGAATTTAAACACAGAAAGCGATACTTCCTCGATGTCTTCCGAAACCTGTCAGAAGTCGGAACTCGGGTGTTCGGGTATTAGCTAGGTAGAAAGATTGTTAATTAAAAATAGTCAGAATTCAACACAATGGTATTAAGTCCACCCTCTGAACTTTTCAAGCGTGAAAGTCGGGTGGGCAAGTATGAACAAAAGGTAAAAAGATTGAAATTATGAAGAAAATGATGATTATGGTAAGCGCCGTGATGATGGCCCTTGCCGCAAATGCACAGCGAGTAGAGACAGAGTCTTTCAATAAGGTGCTGGTCAATGTTCCTTCACGTGTACGTGTGGTTCCTGGAGATTCCTATAGCGTACATGTGGCAACGACGGACAGCGTCCTGGCAAATTCTCTCCATATCGATGTGGAGGAAGGTGTATTGAAGATCGTGTCCAAACTGGATGAGGCTCACCGTGACTCTGACGCTACATTGCGTCTTATCATTGTTGCGCCTGTGGAGCCTCGAGTAGAGGCCGGTCGACACTGTTTGGCCAAAACTATCGTCAACACCTATCCTTCGGATAAGAAGGATGTGGCTGCCAGCAAGTAGTTAGTGGGATCGTTTAGGTATGTGTAGCTGTTGTCGCTGCCGTACCGCACTAATAGGGAAGGTTTTGCCTTCCCTTTTTTGTTTCCTTTGGTTGAATAAAAAAAGAAGCCTTTTTGGGGCTTCTTCTTGCGGTGCGTACGGGACTCGACTGCGTAGCTTGGTGAGCCCCTCGTGGGCGAACAACCCTGACCCTGGGTCGCGGGTGAGAGTTATACGCACAAAAAAAGAAGCCTTTTGGGCTTCTTCTTGCGGTGCGTACGGGACTCGAACCCGTGACCCCATGCGTGACAGGCATGTATTCTAACCAGCTGAACTAACGCACCAACGCTTGGTTTTGTTTTGCGAGTGCAAAGGTAAGCAAATAATTGTAATCGGCCAAACATTCTGGTAAAAAAATAAGACCGAATCACTATTTTGTTTCCGCATGGAGTCTGGTAGGTGTATTTGTTACGGGGCAGTTGTGCCTGCATTTGGAGTGATTTGCAGATGTGCCATCAAAGACATGAAGACGTGTCATGAAAGTGCAAAAAGAGGTATGAAGAACCTTGTTTATGGCCGTTTTTATGCAAAAATGCATCTTTTTTCAAAAAAAATGGCGTAATGTTTTGGTGTTTTCAAAAAAGTTCGTACCTTTGCAACCGCTTTCAGGAACGAACGGAGGTTCATCCACAAAATGAGAGAGCAAGGGCGTTTAGCTCAGCTGGTTCAGAGCATCTGCCTTACAAGCAGAGGGTCGGCGGTTCGAATCCGTCAACGCCCACCTAAAAATGATGATGGCTCGTTAGCTCAACTGAATAGAGCATTTGACTACGGATCAAAAGGTTGCAGGTTTGAATCCTGCACGAGTCACACGAATTGCTGACAGGCGAGTCAGTGGTGCAAGGGTAGATACCAGAGTGGCCAAATGGGGCAGACTGTAAATCTGCTGGCTTACGCCTTCGGTGGTTCGAATCCATCTCTACCCACACAAAAATTGCGGAAATAGCTCAGTTGGTAGAGCATAACCTTGCCAAGGTTAGGGTCGCGAGTTCGAGTCTCGTTTTCCGCTCAAAATAGTAACGGTGCGTTAGTTCAGCTGGTTAGAATACATGCCTGTCACGCATGGGGTCACGGGTTCGAGTCCCGTACGCACCGCTAAAAGAAGCCCAAAAGGCTTCTTTTTTTGTTACAGGATGTTTCTTCTTAAAAATTGAGCATTTCCTTGCATTTATTTTGTGTTCTTGCTCTATGTTATCAATAATATTGAGTATCTTTGTGGAGAATTATATTCTTGAATACCATGAAAAGTTTCTTTTATAGTATTGTAGCATCTTTTTTGCTATTCCCCTTGTCCGCTTCTTCGCAGCGTTTGACGGATTTTGTAGATCCAATGATCGGTACGGCTGATCATGGACATGTGTTTGTGGGTGCTCATGTGCCTTTTGGTATGGTGAATGTCGGACCTACACAGTTGGAGACGGGATGGGACTGGTGTTCTGGTTACCATTACGATGGCAAGCAGATTGTGGGTTTCTCCCATACACATCTCAGTGGTACGGGTTGTTCTGACTTGGGCGATATAGCGTTGATGCCTACGGTAGGTGAGGTGGAACTCACCCGAGAGGGACTGGCCAGTGCATACCGCCATGAGACGGAAGAGGCCAAGCCCGGTTACTATAAAGTGGCTTTGGACAAGAGTCACATCTTGTGCCAGCTTACAGCGACTCGTCGTGCTGCCATGCACAGCTACACATGGCCTCGTGGCACAGGCGATGCTCGCATCGTAATAGATCTCAAGAATGGTGTCGGGGACAATATGACCCATGCTCGTCTGGTTCGCATGGATGAGCAGACCTTGCTGGGCTATCGTATCAGCCACGGCTGGGCCAACGAGCAGCACTGCTATTTCATCATACAGTTCAGTAAGCCCATGAAGGCTTGGATCTGTGAGAGCAAGGATGCTCCTTATGGGCAGGCAGTCTTTGATGTAGGTCCCAGAGAAACCGTTCTTGCCAAAGTGGCCCTGTCGCCTACAAGCGAGATGAACGCCTTGCAGAATCTCGGTACGGAAATGCCCGGATGGGACTTCGGCGCAGTTCGTCAGCAGGCTTTGCAAGAGTGGGAGGAGCAATTGGGCCGTGTGCAGGCCACCTTTGCTACGGAGCGCGAAAGCCGCATCTTCTACACCTCCATGTACCACATGATGATGGCTCCTCAGACCTGGAATGACGTCTCTGGAGACTATCGTGGTGCGGACTACATGGTGCATCGTTCTGCAGATTTTGAGAATCTCACCACCTGGTCCTTGTGGGACACCTACCGAGCAGCCCATCCTTTGGCTACCCTTATCTTCCCCGATCGTATGAAGGACTATGCACAGACCATGCTGCATATAGCCAGAGAGCGCGGCGAACTGCCCGTTTGGCATCTTACGGGATGCGAGACGTATTGTATGGTGGGTTGTCCCGGTATACCCGTATTGGCCGACTTGGTCTTGAAGGGCTATGAGGGTTTTGACTATGAGGAAGCCTACCAAGCCATGAAGGCTTCTATGCTCAAGCCCAACAGAGGTAAGCACTACTTGGAGGAAATGGGCTATCTTCCTTACGATGGTACAGAAGGAGAGACCGTGGCAAAGAACCTGGAGTACTATCTCGCTGAGTGGTCGGTAGCTCAGGTGGCTGGTAAGTTGGGACATAAGGAAGACAGCGTGCATTTTGCTACCATCGCTCAGAATTATAAGAAACTATACGATCCACGTGTGCGCTGTATGCGTGCCTTGTCTGCCGATGGCAAGTTCCGCAGCCTGGACGGTTTCAATCCCGGACATCAGACGGGTGACTACACGGAGGGAAATCCCTGGCAGTACACTTGGCTTGTGCCCCACGATGTGGCTGGTCTTGTGGATCTTCTTGGTGGAAAGCAAGCCTTTGTGGGTAGGCTGGACAGCCTGTTTACGGCAGATAGCGATCTCGGTGAGAATGCCAATCCTGACATCACGGGCCTCATAGGCCAGTATGCTCACGGCAATGAGCCGAGCCATCACGTGCTCTATCTGTACAACTATGTAGGCGAACCCAAGAAGACGCAGAAGCTGGTTAGGCAGGTACTGGACGAACTCTATACCGATCAGCCTGCCGGCCTATGCGGCAATGAGGATGTGGGACAGATGTCTTCCTGGTACATCCTCTCGGCTTTGGGCCTCTATCAGGTGGAGCCTTGTGGCGGTACCTATCAGTTGGGCTGCCCCATCGTGAAGGAGGCTGTGCTGAAGGTGCGTGACGGAAAGACCTTCACCATCCAGACTTATGGCAAGGGTGCTTACGTCAAGAAGATGAAGCTCAATGGAAAGGACTACAAGAAGACCTCCATCGACTTCAAGGATATCGTAGCAGGAGGAAAACTGGAATTCTGGTTCTGATCAGTTGTCAGACAGGTATATACACAAAAAGGTTGGCTTTGACCAACCTTTTGTGTTTTATGCTCAGATAGGTATTTTTATGCCCTGATAGGTGCTCTGCCCAGACTGGTGTTTTATGCCTCGGTTTGTGTTTGTCCCATCGATGA
This sequence comes from Bacteroidaceae bacterium, assembly GCA_045617275.1. Lineage (GTDB taxonomy): Bacteria > Bacteroidota > Bacteroidia > Bacteroidales > Bacteroidaceae > Physcousia. Next base: position 10,268 of record JAZLII010000041.1, on the reverse strand, counting down.
CGTGCCGAGCCCGTCAGACTTATTTCTCCTCGGGGAGTTCTGCCATGAGAGCCAGCATCCTGTCTCGCAACTGTGCGGCTTCGATGAAGTCCATATTTTTGGCAGCCTCTTGCATCTGTCGTCGCAGTTTCTCCACCAGCTTGCGCTTGTCCTGTACGGAGAGTTGCAAGGTCTCCTGCTCTTCTGCCACGCTGAGTGCGGGTATCTCGGGTTCCACGTAGGCGCGTTGCTCTGACTGTTGGCTCAGTTGGGAAAGTCCCGACAGATTGTGTGCCTTGCGTATAGCTTGCGGTGTGATGCCGTGCACCTCGTTGTAGTGCAACTGTTTCTCGCGTCTTCTATTGGTCTCGTCGATGGTCTGCTGCATGCTGTACGTGATGTTGTCGGCATACATGATCGCCTTGCCATTGATGTTTCTGGCAGCGCGTCCCACAGTCTGAGTCAGAGAGCGATGACTTCTCAAAAATCCCTCCTTGTCTGCATCCAGGATGGCCACAAGGCTTACTTCGGGCAGATCCAGTCCTTCTCGCAGCAGGTTGACACCCACGAGTACGTCAAACTCACCTGCTCTCAGGCCTTCCATTATCTTTACACGTTCCAGGGTGTCCACGTCGGAGTGGATGTACTTCGTGCGTATGTCGTGATTGAGCAGATATTCCGTAAGTTCCTCGGCCATGCGCTTGGTGAGCGTGGTCACCAGCGTACGCTCGTCTCGCTCGTTGCGCTGCAATATCTCTTCCATCAAGTCGTCTACCTGATTCTCGGAAGGTCTGATTTCGATGACAGGATCCAGCAGTCCTGTAGGGCGGATCACCTGCTCAACGATCACACCTTCACTCTGTTCCAACTCATAGTCGGCAGGCGTGGCACTCACGTAGATGCACTGGTGTACCATCTCTTGGAACTCCTCAAAGCGTAGGGGACGGTTGTCCTTGGCGGCAGGCAGACGGAAACCATATTCCACCAGGTTTTTCTTGCGTGCCTGGTCTCCACCATACATGGCGCCGATCTGCGGTACACTTACGTGGCTCTCGTCGATGACAAGTAGGAAGTCTTTTGGGAAAAAATCCAACAAACAGTATGGCCGGCTTCCGGGTTCTCTCCCATCGAAGTAGCGGCTGTAGTTCTCGATGCCGGAGCAGTGTCCCAGTTCGCGTATCATCTCTATGTCGTAGGTCACGCGCTCTTGCAGACGTTTGGCCTCCAGACTCTTTCCTATCTCTTCGAAGTAGGCCACTTGATCTGCCAAGTCGTCCTGTATCTTTCTGATGGCCAGTTCCTGAGTCTCCTTGGTAGTCAGGAAGAGATTGGCAGGATAGATGCGGTATTCGGGGAAACTGCCCATGCGCATACCAGATATGGCATCGACCTCCTCGAGCGATTCTATCTCGTCATCCCAGAAGGTGACACGAAGCAGATAGTCTGAGTAGGCCAGTGCCACGTCCACCGTGTCTCCCTTCACGCGCACCTCGCCACGTCCCAGGCTGATGTCGTTGCGTACATACAGGGAGTCCAGCAGACGACGAAGCAGCACATTGCGGTCGATGCGTTGTCCCACCTTGAGATCTATCACGTTCTCATAGAAATTGGCAGGGTTGCCCATACCGTAGATGCAGCTTACGGAGCTGACCACGATGACGTCTTTGCGTCCTGAGAGCAAGGCACTGGTGGCAGCGAGTCTCAGTTTGTCTATCTCCTCGTTGATGGCCAGATCCTTCTCGATATAAGTGTCTGTGCTTGGGATGTAAGCCTCTGGCTGATAGTAGTCGTAGTAGCTCACGTAGTACTCCACGGCATTGTTGGGGAAGAAGGCCTTCATCTCGCCGTAGAGCTGTGCAGCCAGCGTCTTGTTGTGTGAGAGGATGAGGGTGGGGCGGTTGGCTCTGGCTATGACGTTGGCTATCGTGAACGTCTTTCCGCTACCGGTTACACCCAGCAGCACTTGTGCCGGGGTACCTTCTTCGAGGCCCTTGGATAGCTGTTCGATGGCCTCTGGTTGGTCGCCAGTAGGTTGGTAGGCAGATGTTAGTTCGAATGTGTTGACCATAGCGTTAATGCCAGCGTGTTCTGTAAATTGATAGACTTGCACCATCGTTTGGGTGCGAAATGGAGGGCAAAAGTACCAAAAAAATATGATATGAACAAATGAAGCCAACGTATATGCGCACGCAAAAGGCAAAAAGTTTGTTAAATTGTTGTTCGTCTCGCATAAAAGCCGTAACTTTGCAACCCAATGTGGACCGCCCCCTTCGGACGTCTTTGCTGAAGACCCTTTGCGTGTTGCGTTCTGCAGGATGAAACATAAGGTTAAGATCAATGAATAAACTCCTCATAGTTCTCAGTTTTGGTTTGGTGATGCTATGCTCCTGTGGTGAGTATGTAGCCGTGCAGAAGAGTGCCGACTACGACTATCGCTACGAGTTTGCTAAAGCAAGCTTTGTGGAAGGCAAGTATGCTCAGGCCTCAGCGATGCTGGGCGATGTACTGGCCATTATGAAGGGTACTTCCAATGCGGAGGAGTCGCTCTATCTGTTGGCTCAGAGTGAGTTTTGCGACCGCAATTACGACATAGCCACGACCTACTTCAAGAAGTACTATCAGACCTATCCCAAGGGCATCTACGTACAGCAGGCCCGTTACTATTCGGCCTACTCCCTCTATATGCAGACCCCAGAGGCACGCCTCGACCAGTCTGCTACGCTCGATGCCATCCGAGAGTTCCAGAACTTCATGGACTACTATCCTGACTCCGAACTCAAGCCTCGTGCTCAGCAGATGGTGATGGAACTCCAGGACAAACTGGTGGAGAAGGAGTATCTCGCAGCCAAGCTCTACTATGATCTGGGTACCTATATGATCAATTGTGCCTATGGTGGAAGCAACTATGAGGCAGCCGTGGTGACGGCCCAGAATGCCTTGAAGGAGTACCCCTATGCCTCTCCCGACCGTCGTGAGGAATTGTCCATTCTGGTGTTGCGAAGCAAGTATCAGTTGGCCAAGGAGAGTGTGCCCGACAAGCGTATACAGCGCTTCCGCGATGCCATCGACGAGTACTACTCCTTTGTCAACGACTATCCAGAGTCTAAGTATCTGGACGAAGCGAAGTCCATCTTCAAGCATGCAGAAGACATCGTCAAGCGCAAGAAGCTCAATCTGGATGAAGAGGATTGATAGGCGACACAGCCCTCTTATCCCTTAGTACCCACCCCGTAAATCAAGCGAAAAAAGAATAAACAAATAATATCTTATGGATTACAAGAAGACAACAGCACCTAGCAACACGGTTACCCGTGACATTATGAATCTGTGTGACCAGACTGGCAATATCTACGAAAGCGTGGCTATCATCGGTAAGCGTGCCAATCAGGTTTCAGTAGATATCAAGAATGAGTTGAGCAAGAAGTTGCAGGAGTTTGCTTCAAACTCTGACAGCCTGGAGGAGATGTTTGAGAATCGCGAGCAGATCGAGATCAGCCGTTTCTACGAGAAGATGCCCAAGCCCACCCTCATCGCCACTCAGGAGTTTGTTGAAGGCAAGGTATACTTCCGCAACCCCAGTCACGAGAGCGACTTGCTCGACTAATATATCGCTCGTCTATGATACAGCGTATCCAGAGTCTGTACATGTTGCTTAGCGTGGTGGCTTGCGTAGTCTGCCTGGCCAGTCCCATTGCCCACTTCTCTACACAGGAGGTGGTGCCCGTGGGCGACTTGTACAATCTATGGCTGAGTGTACCCAGCGACATAGCTGGTGAGGTACAGCATCAGCTCACCCCTTGGGTAGCCTTGTTTGCGCTCTTGGCCTTGGTGTCGACTTTCACCTTATTAAATATATTCCTCTATCAGAAGCGTTCGCTCCAGATGAGAGTACTCATCTACAGCATGATCGTACTGGTGGGCTACTACATCGTAGGTGGCATCTTCGTGTGGCGTCTGTGCAGTGAGTATGACTTCAGTGTCCGTCCCACCGTCTTTGGCGCTTTGCCTTTGGTAAGTCTCATCCTGGACTATCTGGCGTTCAGAGGAGTACACAAGGACGACTCTTTGGTAAGGTCGCTCGACCGATTGAGATAAGCCTGATGCTTTTGACAAGTCAGAAGCTGAGACAATATAAAAAAGTAATGGGTAGCGCAGAACGTGCTACCCATTCTTTTTGGCAATGATATACCTGTTGGCATAAGCGAAAATGAAGGAAACTAGAATGACGAAAATGAAGGAAACTAGAATAAACGGAATAGGTAAGGAACTAGAATAAACGGAATTTTTAATATTAATTCTCGCAGCAAGCATTGAAATAATCTATTCCGTTCATTCCGTTCATTCTAGTTTTAATTCTTTATCCCGTGTGCCCAATAGTATCCTTCCCTCTTCTTGGACGCTGAATTTTACTTCTTGTGCTTCTTCTTGATGTCGAAGAGATAAGAAGCTTTGGCGATGATGGCACCGTGAGACGACTTGCCAAACTTGTCTTTCTTACTGTTGTGGAAGATGTCTGAAAGGCCATAGTAGTAGCGACCCTCAAGCAGGAAGTGCCCTATGGCAGAGTTGACCTCCACGCCAGCTCCGCCGGTGATGCCATACTCGAAGTTGTTTTGCACGGGCAAGTCATATTGCTGCACCACGTGGTTGGGGCGCTTCAGCAAGGTCAGTGCTGTCCACCCTTCGCTACCGTCGCTTGTGCCACGCTTGTCATGGTCGTTGAGGTAAAATCCCACTTGTGGACCTACGAGGAAATACCCCATCGCGCCTCGCTTCTCCTTGCCCCACGCCAGTCTGGCCAGGAAGGGAAGCTGTACGTAGTTGATGGTACGCTGGTACGTGTCGGTACTCGTCTCGATGAGTTCCTTCCATCCCAGCTGTGCATAGTTCAGTTCCGCTTGCAAGGCACAGTAGCTGCTGAAGTACTTCTCGCAGGTGTAGCGAGCCGTGATGCCAAAGGTCATGCCTCCGTGGAAGGTCTGCTTGATAGTGGGGCTAAACGTCATCTTGTTGAGCACATAGCCCCCGTTCACACCCACGACAAAGTCGTTGTGCAACTCTCCCACCTGAGCCGACAGGGTGGAGGCAGAGAGTAGGCCGAATGCGAGTAGTAGTGACTTGATGTTCATGGATTTGGTAGCGTTGGTAGGGGCTTGCGGAGGTATTCTATTTGGTGGTCTCTATCTGGCCTGCACGATTGTAGTGTACGAAGTATGCGTTGAGATTAGTCTTGGCTTTGCTCGTACCTGTGGTGCCAAATCGGTAGTCGCTCTGCAGGGGGCTGAATGACATGCTTCCGACCTTCTCGTCGAAGAAGTCTCCTTGCTGTGCTAGACCGTGCAGGAAGTAGTAGCCCAGGTCCATGCCCGTCATGCCATAGCGAGGAAGCACCTTGATGAGATCGTGGTGGAAGTTGGCCTTGAAGCGACGCTCGAAATTCTGTATCCGTGCGTCATTGCCGTTGCGGAAAAATGCCGTGAAGGCATAAGTGTCCAGTTCGTGAAAGTCCTGCAAGATGCTACCCTGGTAGGTGGTCCATTCGGGGTATCCTACGAGCGAGATCTTATATTCCGTATGCTCCTTCAAGAAGGCGCGCAGCTTCTTGGTGGCTTTCTGTACGGCTGTTGCCGAACTGCTGTTGAGCACCACCATGTTGTTGCGGAAGGGAGATAGGGCAGAGGCAAACGCCATGTCGTCGGCATCCACGTTGACATGCTTAGCCGTGACACCTCGGCTGCCCAGTTGCTGACTGAGCTGTCCCACGAAGAGCTGTCCTTTCTTGTCCGTCTCTCCAGTCTCTATCACCACGCAGTGATAGTTGCCAAAACGGCTGGCTGCCAGTGTGGCACCGGCCTGAGTGGTCACTTCGCTTGGGGCCATGGCCACATAGGCGTAGGGATTGCTGGAGGCATAAGTGTTGGTGGTGGCAAATGGCATCACCAGTCTGATCTTGTTCTGTTGGCAGAAGTTGCTCAGCAACGTGGCCTGTACGCCATCCAGCGGACCGAATACCACGTCCATCGACTTCATCTCCTCCTTGGCCAGGATGCTGTTGAGGTCTGCCACCCCGTTGCCACTGTGATAGGCATACACATCTACGGAGGTGCCCTGCTTGCGCACGCTGTCCACGGCCATCAGCAGACCCTGGTAAAACTCTACCATCTTGCCGCCTCGGTCCGTATTCTCCTTCAGCGGGAGTACCACGGCCACGCTGAGGTGGCTCTTGTGTGTCTTCTTTGCGTTGGCCTCAGCCAGTGCACGCTCCTTGGCCAGCCTGTCGGCTTCTGCTTGCAGCTCGGCCTTGCTGAAGGGTATGCAGAGCCACTCCCCCTTCTTCAGCTTGCCTTCCTCTGTGAGGCCGGGATTGGCACTTATCATCTCCTGCACCGTCACGCCGTGCTCCACAGCTATGCGGTAGAGCGTATCCTTCTTCTTGATCTGGTACATCTCCTTGCAGGGACTCTTGCCGCCTGTGGTAGCAGTTCCTGTGTCACCCACAAATACCGCACCAGGTCCGTTGGCCACGGGGGTAGCCTTGGCGTTGTCGGGGATGCGCAGCTTGTCGCCAGGCTGTATGAGGTCACCCACGTCGGGGTTGAGCTTCATCAGTTCGGAAGGGGAGAGGTTGTAGAGTCGGGCTATGGAGTAGAGCGTCTGTCCCTCCTCTACGGTGTGATAGCGAGCATTCTTCTGGGCCATCATGGTCATGGTCAGGCACGACATCACCAGCAGAAGCAGCCATTTGTGTATATTCTTTGCCATATCTTTTCTAAATATTGGAGCAAAGGTACGAATAAGCGAGTGGAAAAGCAAATAAAGCTTGCTTTATTTTGTTTTCCCGAGCAAAAGTACCTTCGACCGATAGGTCAAAGTACGAATAAGCGAGCGAAAACGTAAATAAAGCTTGCTTTAATTTGGGAAATTACAATGAGGCGCACGGGAGAAAGAATTAAGACTAGAATGAACGGAATAGGTAAGGAACTAGAATAAACGGCGCTCAGCGTGTCCGAAGGACCGATGCTTCGCTCGAAGGGGCAGAAGAATGAACGGCGCTCAGCGAGCTTGCGAGATGCTTCGCAGTACTTTTGTCCCGTAGGCAAAAGTAGCCTGCAGAAGAATTTTTAATATTTAATATCGCAGCAAGCATAGAAATAATCTATTCCGTTCATTCCGTTTATTCTAGTTTCCTTCATTTTCGTTTATTTTCGTTCATTTTTGTTTCAATCATATCACCTACGCCAAATAAAGGCGGGGAATTGTTTGAGAGTATGAACTTTATTTGCTATTTTTGCACAAATAATCTTGTGATTACTTACTTAATATGCCTTCGGTAATGAAAAGAATACTCATATTGATGCTCTGTGTCCTTGCGATACCATGCTGTCTCAAGGCGCAGAGCAAGTTGCCCTCGGTGGATCCCCGTGGCACTTTTGTCACGGTGGAAGGTGAAGAGCTCGACGATGCCAGTTCGTCGCAGAGCGCTCCCTTGGTGGGACATTTCATGGCCAATCCCGAGAATGTGGCCAACTTCACGGCCCGCTACGAGTGGACCATCACTCGTATGACCCAGACCTCCAATGAGGTCATCGTGCATCGTTTTGACGAAAATCTCGACTACACCTTCACCGAGAGCGGCACCTTTGCCATTCGCCTCTATGCCACCTTCGTATTGGGCAACGACACCATCTCCTATCCCGATGAGGGTGAGGACAATCCCATCATGGTCAGCATCCTTGAGTCCAAGCTCGAGTTCCCCAATGCCTTCACGCCCAACGGCGACGGCTACAACGACGTCTTCAAGGCCAAGGATGGCTATCAAAGCATCGTCTCCTTCAGCGCCTCCGTCTTCAATCGCTGGGGCCAGAAACTCTACTCCTGGGACAGCCCCGATGGCTCATGGGACGGCAAGTACCACGGCAGTGTGGTGAACGATGGCGTCTACTATCTGGTGGTGGCTGCCAAGGGTGCCGACGGACGTAAGTACAACATACGCAAGGCCATCAACGTGCTCACGGGCTACGACAACCGATCAAAGACAGGAGGTGACGAATGACAAAGGCAAAGAAGACGGCACCCCAGACGGCAGTTGCTGAGGGAGGCCAACTGAGCATCCTGGGAGCCAGGGTGCACAACTTGAAGAATGTCGACGTAGAGATCCCACGCCAGAGCCTTACCGTCATCACCGGACTTTCCGGCAGCGGTAAGTCGAGCTTGGCTTTCGACACCATCTTTGCCGAGGGACAGCGTCGCTACATAGAGACCTTCTCTGCCTATGCCCGCAACTTTCTGGGCAACATGGAGCGCCCCGATGTCGACAAGATCACCGGTCTCTCTCCCGTCATCAGCATAGAGCAGAAGACCACCAATAAGAATCCTCGCTCCACCGTCGGCACCACCACGGAGATCTACGACTTCCTCCGTTTGCTCTACGCGCGTGCAGGCGAGGCGTTCAGCTATGTCACCGGAGAGAAGATGGTGAAGTACACCGAGGAGCAGATACTCCAGCTCCTGCAGAAGGACTACGAGGGCCACAAGGTCTATCTGCTCTCTCCCCTGGTCAAGAACCGCAAGGGCCACTATCGTGAACTCTTCGAGAGCGTGCAGCGCAAGGGCTACCTTTATGCCCGTGTGGATGGCGCCATCTGCGAGATCACTCCCGGCATGAAGCTCGACCGCTACAAAAATCATAGCATCGAGGTCGTGGTGGACCGCCTGAAGATACAGGACAAGGACGACAAGCGCATCGCTGGCAGTGTGGCCAATGCCCTCAAGCAAGGCGATGGAGAGATGCTGGTCTACGATGTGGAGACCGACGAGGTGCGCCACTATAGCCGCCATCTCATGTGTCCCACCAGTGGCATCTCCTATCACGATCCCGCACCCCACGACTTCTCCTTCAATTCCCCCCAGGGAGCCTGTCCCCGCTGTCATGGCTTGGGCTATGTCTCTCTGGCCGATGTCGACAAGGTCATCCCCGATCGCTCTCTCTCTGTCCGTCAGGGAGCACTGGCCCCCATCGGCAAGTACAAGTCCACCAGTCTCATCTTCCATCAGCTGGAGGCCCTGCTGGCCCGCTATGAGGGAGCCGATCTCGACACACCTGTCCAGGAACTGCCCTCAGAGGCCATCGACGAGATGCTCTACGGCTGCGATGAGCGCTTGCGCATCCCTGCCGAGACGGCCCGTACTTCCAGCGACTACTATGTCACCTACGAAGGACTCATCAAGTATATCCAGAGTGTGAAGGAAGAGGAGCAGAGCGCCACTGCCCAGAAGTGGGTGGAGCAGTTCAGCCGCACGGCTCCCTGTCCCGAGTGTCATGGTCAGCGTCTTCGCCGTGAGGCCCTCCACTTCCGCCTTGGCGGCAAGAACATAGCCGACCTCGCCGAGATGGACCTCAGCGAACTCTACACCTGGATGAAGCATCTCGACGAGAAGCTCAGCGACCATCAGCGCAAGATAGCACCGGAGATCATCAAGGAGATATGCACTCGCCTGCATTTCCTTCTCGACGTGGGTCTCGACTATCTCTCTCTCGGACGCTCCTCCGTGAGTCTCTCCGGTGGTGAGAGTCAGCGCATCCGTCTGGCCACCCAGATAGGCAGTCAGCTTGTCAATGTGCTCTATATCCTCGACGAACCGAGCATCGGTCTCCATCAGCGCGACAACCGTCGCCTCATCCGTTCCCTTCAGGCCTTGCGCGACCTGGGCAATACGGTCATCGTGGTCGAGCACGACCAGGAGATGATGGAGCATGCCGACTACATCGTCGACATGGGCCCACGTGCCGGCCGTCTCGGTGGTGAGGTGGTCTTCCAGGGCACCTATCGCGACATGCTGAGCCACGACACCCTCACAAGCCGTTTCCTCAATGGGCAGGAGCAGATCGCGGTGCCCTCGGAGCGTCGCAAGGGCAATGGACATGCCATCACGCTCAGAGGCTGTACGGGCAACAATTTGCAGCATGTCGGCGCCACCTTCCCCCTGGGCACGTTCATCTGCATCACCGGTGTCAGCGGTAGCGGCAAGAGCACGCTCATCAACGACACCCTCCATCCCATCCTCAGTCAGCATTTCTACCGTTCCCTGCGCGACCCTCTGCCCTACGAGTCCATCGAGGGCATAGAGCATGTCGACAAGGTGGTCGATGTCGACCAGAGTCCGCTGGGTCGTACCCCACGCTCCAATCCCGCCACCTATACAGGCATCTTCAACGACATACGCAATCTCTTCGTCCAGCTCCCTGAGGCCAAGATACGTGGCTACAAGCCCGGACGCTTCTCCTTCAA
>JAZLII010000040.1:0-12044 GCA_045617275.1 Bacteroidaceae bacterium | reverse complement strand
GAGTTCTCCTACCCTAAGCACGCCCTGGTGCGCTTCGTGTACGACCTCTACTTCACCCACATCATGCCATTCATCGGCCGACTCTTCAGCAAGGACAAGGCTGCCTACAACTACCTCAACCGAAGTGTGAAAGGCTTTATCTGGGGCGAGTCCATGACAGCACGTATGGAGAAAGCGGGGTTCAAGCAGGCCTCCTTCCGTCCCCTCACCTTCGGCATCACAACACTCTATACAGCAACAAAATAAAGAAAGGCTTGCACTACAATAGTACAAGCCTCACTGACTTCTGAGCCACCAGGGGGACTCGAACCCCCGACCCACGCATTACGAATGCGTTGCTCTACCAACTGAGCCATGGTGGCAAAAGCGATTGCAAAGGTAGGAAGAATTTCCGAGTGAAACAAGCATTTCATGCTTTTTTGCACAACAAAAACGATATTGAACATGAAAAAGACACTTCTGGCCCTCTTCATAGCTGCCACTTCGCCCTGCATCTGGGCACAAAAGGTAGTAGACCTCGCGGGAATATGGGAGTTTCAGATAGACCGCCAAGAGAACCTCAGTCCCACGAGCAAGTATGACGACCACATCCTGCTCCCAGGCTCCATGCCTCAGCGACTGAAGGGCGACAAGCCTTCGACGAAGACCGTATGGACCGGGTCGCTCTACGACAGTTCGTACTTCCACAACCCCTACATGAAGCAGTACCAGACGGAGGACAACTTCAAACTGCCCTTCTTCCTCACACCCGACCGTCACTATGAGGGTGTGGCATGGTACCGTCGCGAGGTGATGATACCTAAGGAGATGGCTGGTCAGACACTGATGCTCACACTCGAACGACCACACATCATCTCTACCTTATATATAAATAATGTAGAGGTGGGCACAAGAAACTCACTCTGTGTGGCACACGAATATGACATTACCCGATATGTCAAGCCTGGCAAGAAGGTAGTCATAGCCCTTCGCATAGACAATGACCACAAGAAGGTAGGCGTGGGACAGGACAGTCACTCCGTGACAGACCAGACACAAGGCAACTGGAACGGCATCGTGGGCCGCATGGAAATCAAAGCCCTGCCCGCCACACACATAGCCCAAGTGGACGTCTTCCCCAATGCCAAGAGCATGGAGGTAAGTGCCCGTGTGACCATCGTGCGCGGCAGCAAAAAGGCAGAGAAGGTATCGCTTCATCTTATGCCAAGCCAGAAGATGAAGAATGGTACCACTTCGAGCTACTTCGGTATGCTAAATGACATCGTACTGGACAAGGACACTGTGTGTGTGGAAGTACCCGCCATACAGTGTACCACAAAGGAAGACCCTGGACTCAACCTCGTCCGCTGGGATGAGTTCAATCCCCATCTGGCCAGCTTTGTCACTCAACTATTGGACAGCAAGAAGCATACCTTGGACAAGGACTCTACGGTATTCGGTTTTCGCGACATAGAAACCCGTGGCAAGGACATCCTTGTCAACGGTCGTCCAACCCTGCTACGCGGAACTGTGGAGAACTGCGACTTCCCCATGACAGGCTACGCGCCGATGGACAAGGAGGAGTGGTTGCGTGTGTTCCGCAAATGCAAGGAATACGGTCTGAACCACATGCGTTTCCACAGCTACTGCCCTCCTGAGGCAGCCTTTGAAGCGGCAGATGAGGTAGGTTTCTACCTGCAGCCAGAGGGTCCCTCTTGGCCCAATCACGGCATCAGACTGGGCAATGGCATGATGATCGACAAGTACCTGATGGAGGAGACCCAACGCATGGTCAAGGCTTACGGCAACCATCCTTCATTTACCATGCTCAGCTGTGGCAACGAGCCAGCTGGTGGATGGGTGAAATGGGTGAGCAACTTCGTGGATTACTGGAAGAAGAACGATCCTCGACGCATCTATACCGGAGCCAGCGTGGGTGGAAGCTGGGCATGGCAACCCAAGAACCAGTACCATGTGAAGGCTGGGGCCCGCGGCCTGGACTCTTGGAAGAACCACGCTCCTGAGAGCACCGAGAACTTCCTCAGCAAGATAGACACCGTAAGCCAGCCCTTCGTAAGCCACGAGACGGGTCAGTGGTGCGTCTTCCCCGACTTTGAAGAAATAGAGCAGTACACGGGTGCCGTAAATAAAGGCAAGAACTTCGAGATATTCCGCGACATCTTGCGTGACAAGGGCATGGAGCAGATAGCTCGTAAGTTCCTCATGGCCAGCGGTAAGTTGCAAGTACTGTGCTACAAAGCCGAAATAGAACGTACGCTGCGCACACCCCACTATGCAGGATATCAGTTGCTTGGCCTCAACGACTACAGCGGACAAGGTTCGGCTTTGGTCGGCCCGCTCAACGTCTTCTGGCGTGAGAAAGGCTATGTGACAGCCAATGAGTGGCGCGAGTTCAGCAGCCCCGTCACCCTACTGGCAGAGATGCCCAAGTTCGTTTATTGGGACGATGAACTCATGAAACTCACCATGAAGGTCAGCAACTATGGCAATGAAGACCTGAAAGACTGCAGGCTCGAAGTATTCCTCACCAACAGCAAGGACCCCGACACGAATCTCTGCATGTCGACCACAGACTTCCTGAAGGACTACGACATACCCATGGGACTCTCCACACTCTTCAACACCGAGATATTCCTTCAGGTTCCGCAGAAATCCGCCGGTGAGAAACTGACACTGCGCTTCAGACTGAATGACAAGGACGGCTACACCATCACGGAGAACCACTGGGATCTCTATGTCTTCCCCCGCCAGATGCAGCAGGCTGAACTGAAAGGCTACGCAGACATCTATATCGCCAAGAACGGCATACGTGACGGCGTGTTGGAGCAGTTGCGAGCCGGCAAGAAGGTACTGCTGCTGGCCGGTGGCAAGTGGAGCGAGGGCGGTGTGGACAAGGGTCATCTGACCTACGGCGAAGGCATCAGCCAGCAGTTCACACCCGTCTTCTGGAACACCTCATGGTTTAAGATGCGACCTCCCCACACCACAGGTATGTACATCAACCAATACCACCCTCTCTTCAAGTATTTCCCCACCGAAGACTGGTCGGACGTACAGTGGTACAGCTTGATGAACCGTCAGCCCGTGATGCTCATGGACAACTTCCCCAAGGACCTTATGCCCATCGTACAGCCCATCGACACATGGTTCCTCTCCCGCAAGCTCGGCATGCTCTTTGAAGCTGAGGTGGAAAGTGGCAAACTGATGGTGAGCACCATGCCCTACAGCGACCAGAACGATCCCGCACAGGTGGCCATGACACAGGCCATCCTGCGCTACATGAGCAGCGATGAGTTCCGTCCTGCGCAGAAAGTGGAGCTCGCCACCCTAAACCAGCTCTTCACCGACAAGACCCCTGAAGTAAACCTATTTACCAACGATAACCCAGACGAATTAAAAAAAGGAGTAAGATGAAAAAGACCGCATCGCTCATAGCACTGGCCCTCTCACTCTCGGCCTCTGCACAGAGTTTTCACTACGACCTGTCCTCACGCGACGGTCAGAAGTACAGCATCTCAGAGCAAGTGCCCGATGGCAACTATCGCGTGACCGTGACACTTGGTTCGAAGAAGAAAGCTGGCAGTACGGTAGTTCGTGGCGAGAGCCGAAGACTCTTCATTGAAAACGAGGTGACAAAGAAGAAGGAGACGAAAGTCATCTCCTTCCTCATCAATAAGCGCAACACAAAGATCAGCGACAAGGAAGTCGTGCGCATCAAGGATCGCGAGAAGACCAAGCTGAACTGGGACGACGAGTTGACCCTCGAGATCACCGGCGACTACAGTACCGTGCAGAGCATCGACATAGAGCGCGATGAGACGGCCCCCACCATATTCCTCTGTGGCAATAGCACCGTGGTAGACCAAGACGAAGAGCCATGGGCAAGCTGGGGACAAATGATACCTCGCTGGCTCAATGATAAAATATGTGTGGCCAACTATGCTGAGAGCGGCGAGACTGCCAGCACTTTCATCGGTGCAGGTCGTCTGAAGAAAGCCCTGACGCAGATGAAGAAGGGCGACTACATCTTCATGGAGTTTGGTCACAACGACCAGAAGCAGAAGGGTCCCGGAACCGGTGCCTACTACAACTTCGCCACAGCGCTGAAGACCTTTATCGACGAGGCACGCCAGCGTGGCGCCACCCCCGTCTTTGTCACTCCCACACAGCGTCGCTCCTTCAAGAACGGCAAGATCGAGGAGACCCATGCCAACTATCCCGAGGCTATGAAGTGGGTGGCAGAGCGTGAGAAGGTGGCCCTCATCGATCTTCATGAGATGACCCGAACCTTCTATGAGGCTATGGGTGAGGAGGCATCGAAGCGCGCCTTCGTACACTATCCTGCCAACACCTATCCCGGTCAGCACACGGCCTTGGCCGACAACACCCACTTCAACCCCTACGGTGCCTACGAACTGGCCAAGTGTATCATCGAAGGCTGGCGCACAGCCTGCCCCGAACTGATGCAATACGTACGTCCAGAGTACCAGGCCTTCGATCCCGCACATCCCGACGATCGCGACGCCTTCCACTGGGTGGACAGCGAGAAGGTGGACATCATCAAGCCCGATGGTAACTAAGCAAGGCTTCATAAGGCAATACAGATAAAAAATGAATAAGAAAGGAAAAGTTGTCATAAGTGCGGCCATAGCAGGTCTGGTGAGTGCAGGTCTGATCATGGGCTGTTTGGCATATAAAATAAAAATGGCTTCTTGCTACGAAGAGCAAGAGAAGGCCATTGTATTCGTGACCCCAGAGGACACGAACAGTAGTCTTCTGCAGAAACTGGATGAGGCAAATGTAAACACTTTCGGCTGGGGCATACTGGAGAAAGTCTCTACCTTCAAGCTGCATACCGGACGATATGCCATCGATCCGGGCATGTCCATCCTGGATGTGTTCCGTCGCTTACGCAACCATCAGCAGGAACCGGTGAAACTCACCATCCCCAGCCTGCGCCTAAGCATAGCTCCTGAGGGTCAGCCACAGCCATTTGCACTGGATAGACTCGTGAGTATTCTCGCAGGGAAACTGATGGCAGACAGCACTTCTATAGCTGCAGTCATGAGCGATATGACACTGTATGCCAGTTACGGGTTGACCGACAAGACCTTCCCTACCCTTTTCTTGCCCAATACCTATGAAGTATACTGGGACATCGCCCCAAGGCAACTGATGGACCGCATGAAGAAGGAATACGACAACTTCTGGACCAGCGAACGAGTGCGTAAAGCAAAAGCACAAGGACTCACTCCTCAGGAGGCCACCATCCTGGCCAGTATCGTGGAGGAAGAGACGGCCAACAACAGCGAGAAGCCCATGGTAGCAGGCCTCTACCTGAATCGTCTTCACCAAGGTATGCTCTTGCAAGCAGACCCCACCGTGAAGTTTGCCGTAGGTGACTGGTCACTCCGCCGCGTGCTCAACATTCATCTGGAGAAAGACAGTCCCTACAACCTGTACCGCAACAAGGGTCTTACCCCAGGCCCGTTGCGCATACCTTCGACCAATGGCATAGATGCCGTGCTCAATGCAGCCAAACACAACTACATCTACATGTGTGCCAAAGAGACCTTCGACGGTACGCACAACTTTGCAGCTACCTACAGCGAGCACCAAGCCAATGCAGGACGCTACGTAAGGGCACTCAATGCCAGAGGCATCAGATAGGAGACGATATAGGAAAGAAGGATCTGCTCTACCTCCCAAACAGGCAACGTCCCCAAGACAGAGCAGGGAGTATAGATGCTATAAAGGAAATAGGCGACGAAGCAAGCTACTTCGTCGCCTATTCGTTATATTGCTTATTTGCTTGTTGTAAAGCTTATTTGCAGTATAGATCTCTCAAAAAACTAGGAGAAGAGTTTTACTTTTTCTTCTTGGGGGCCTGCTGGAACTGAATGGTAGTCTTGGCACCATTGTCGCTGGTGATGGTCAGCGTAGTACGCAGGGTATCGCTGGTAAAGTTTGGAGCGACCTTACAAGGTATCTCTATGGGCTTGCCCTTGATATACTTGTTGCCTGTAGCCACCTCAGGAGAGATCATGTCGGGATTGGCCGATTCGACAGTCCACTTGTCGAAGGGATAGAACTTGATGGTATCCACCACCTGATAAGCACTGTCGCGCATCACATGGTCACACGACTCCATCATGGCGTTGTCCTTCGAATAGTTGTATCGAGGTGCAGGTTTCTCTATGCAGTGCCAGTTGGTCTGGAAATAAGTAGCATGTACCGTAGCCTGCCAATCATCCATCTCTGATTTGCAGTCCACCGTCACGTAGCCCAGACGAGGTGCCGACGTGGTGTTTGGCTTGAAGAATACAGGAAGAGATATCTGCCAGCAAGCATAGGGACTATTCTGTATCTTCTTGGATGAGTTCTCCTCATCTACCGTGATAAACTTATCAGAGTTGAGAGGATTGGCATAGTAATGATATGAGTCAAAAGTAAGGAATTGGATAGAATCAAGTGTTTGGTCGGCATAGATAAAACCATCTTCTCCTATGGGGTGAACGATGGAAATCTGATGGGTATAGCTGTCTGTGTTACAAGAAGTAAGCAGCATAGCCACGCCTGCCATAAGGCCAAGCAGAGAAAAGTTTTTCTTCATAATAGAGTTGTTTGATTGAATTGATGCAACAAAGATACGAAAAAAACATTATTAATATAGAATAATATTAGGATTTTTACGTTATTTTAGGTACTTTTGCATAAGCAAAGTAAAGTCCGCATGCCAATGATGACAAATGTCTACCACAGCGAAATCACTCAACTGCTCCTGCGATGTGGGCGCAGTGGTTTGCGTGTGGCAGACATCAGCAAATATGTTTACAACTTGCATGCTGAACTTTTCAATGACAATCTGTCCTTCGATGCTCTTCACCAGACCTTGCGTTGCTACCTCTGGCGACAGTCTCACCTTCGTCGCTCTCCCTTCCGTCGCGTAAGATATGGTGTGTATGCCATCAAGGACGACATGGCCCTACAACTTGACTTCTGTTTTGACAAACCTGTAGAGGAAGAGCCCGAGCCCATCATCTTTGAACCACTTGCGGAAAAACCCAAGACTTTCCCCGACAATCCCAGTCAGCTTCTGCTATTCCCCGACTTCTTCTAATTCCAAATTCGCCAAGAAGTCTTCACGTCGAATGCCTGTGCCTGTAGAAAGATAATTTCTTTCTACCAGCGAACGTTTGTATCCGTTAAACAGCGGATGAAAAGGCCCTTCCAAGACCTCCACTGTGCATTAATACCAGTCGATATTGCTACTGTAGCTACTCTGCTTCTTCCACTTGAGGGCATCGGCAAGCGTGCTGGCATTACAAGCAAAGGTGAAGTTGAAACTACGGTATGGACTGATCACCATGGAGCATGACATAGAGAAACAGTGCAAGTCGCGACTCAAAGAAGCCGTAGTCATACTCAGACGATGGTAGTTGAAGTCATAGCCAGAAGAGAAGTTGATATTCCATCCCTCCGCGATGCGCAAGTTGCCTGAGAAGTTGAGGTTGTGTGTGAGCTTATATCCATAGCGCATTCGCTTATCGTTGAACTTTCCACCCGTATTCTCGCGCATAGACACACCGTAGCTCACGGAGAAGTTCCAAGGCAGAGAGAACTTCAGATAGCCATCCTCATCCGTACCACTGTTGGACTTCTTAGTTGAGTTCTTAGCCTTGGCACGGTCGGGGTCTACGTTCTGCATCTCAGGATCGGCTTCCTCGTCATCTTCATCCTCGTTGCTCACATCTTTGTCCTTCTCCCTGTCCTTCTTGCCAAACAACTCACCGCTGAAAAGCTTCTTGAAAGTCTGATTGTTGAAGGTATAGGAGAGATTTTGCGACATACCCTGGAATCGGCCGAAACGTCCCTGCGACCACTCCGTCACCTTGTCGCTCAGCACGACACGACCTTCGGGAGTCTTCTCATAAGCATAGGTAGCAAAGACAGCGTTGAGGGAGAAGGTATAGCTCTTCGTAAGCTTCAAACGGATACGCGTACTAAGGTCGCTCCAAGGACGACTCTTAGCGGCCATATTGTAGCTCATGCTGGCTCCGAGTTCGTCGATGATGCTTATCTTGCGATAGCCCGTAGAGTCCTTGTCTGTGCGCACCTTCATCTCGATGTTGTTGCTCACATCCAGATTGACGTTGCCCGTCTTACCCTGTCCTACCGTACCATACATACTGCCGGTAAAGGGAGAATATGTCACGGGGGTAGAAGTTACATTACCATCCTTGTCAGTCTTCACGTAGTTCTCCCAGTAGCCATAACGCTTGCCACCAAAGTCTGGAGCATAGCTGAAGCTTACCTGAGGCGTGAAGACGTGACGTATAGCTACGATCTTCTTTCCACCAAACCAAGGTAAGGGGTAGTACATACCGTAGAGCTTGGTGTTGGCCGAGACACTCATGTTGTAGTTGTAGACGTTGTAGAAACCATACAAGGTATCACGCTGCACAGCCTGACGCTCAGCATTCCACGACTGCATGACCTTGTTGGTGTACATACGGTCGGTGAAGTTGAACGAGGGCGTGATGTTGATATAGTTGGCCACCGTAAACGATGCACTGATGGGCACCTGATGACGCATGGCATTCTTCCAGTCCTTGATGAGACTCTTATGTATGATCTCACTCTCCTTGGCAGTAATGCTGTTGGACAAAGTACCGGTATAGCTTAGGGCAATCTTCTCATACCAACGCTCTGCTCCCACCATCTTCTTGCGCTTGAAGGGATAGAAGCGCTGCAAACTGATATTCAAGCTGGGCAACGTAAGCGCCAAGGTGCTGTCTCGCATGTTCTGGGCCAAGTTGAAAGTCGTGGCAAGGGTGAGTCCGATATTGCTGAAGGTACGAGAATAGCTGACACTACTCGTACGGGTACTCTGCGTCAGACTCTCAGGACTGTACATAGAGGTGAGGTTGTTGCGCTCGTAGCTACTCGTAGCGAAGTTCACACTGGCCGAGAAAGATTGTGCAGGGTTGGCCTTGGCATCCTGTCGATGTGTCCAAGTCAACTTAAAACTCTTCGACACACTGTAGTCAGGCATGTTCTTCTCGCCCTCCTTGGAGTTCTGATAACTGATCATGAAGTTACCACCGAACTTATAGCGCTTCTTATAGTTGGAATTGAGAGAGAGTGCCCACGAACCCTTCGTGTAGATCTCACCCAGCACCTTCAAGTCTATCTTGTCGCTCAAGGCAAAATAGTAACCACCATCGCGAAGATAGAAACCACGATTGGTCTCATCACCGTAGCTGGGCATGATGAAACCGCTACTGTAACTCTTCGTGAAGGGGAAGAATCCGTATGGCAATGCCAAAGGCAGGGGAACGTCTTCTACTACAAGATAGGCAGGTCCAAAGACCACATCCTCATCAGGACGCATCTTACCACGCGTAAGCTTGAGATAGAAATGGGGATGCTTGGCATCACAGGTGGTGTATTTACCGTCACGGAAATAGGTGACTCCCGTGCTGTCACGCTTGCTCTCCGCACTGATGAGGAATCCCTCACCCTGCTCCGTATAGACATTGCTGATGAAGGCCTTGCCCGACTTGAAATTGTAACTGATGCTATCGGGCTCATACTGGTCGCTTCCCATCTTGAAGACAGGCTTACCCACCTCTTCTTCCTTCTCATTGATGCGGCTGTTGGCATGCACCAGTGCACTGTCGAGAGACATGGTGATGAAGTCGGCCTGCAGTTCCATGTTGAGATACTTCAAGTCGCTCTCTCCATAGAAATTGGCTCGTCCGCTTGCGAAGTGATAAGTCAGAGAGTCCTTGGCACTGAACTGTACCGGTTCGTCCAGCGCACTCTTGCTCACCTTGAGCGTATCCTCCTTCTTCTCTTCTTCCTTATGAGTGGTGTCACGCATCACCTCGATGACAGAGGAGGTCTGAAGCAACTTCAGGATACTGTCTTCATCGACAGAGCGAAGCACACTGTCGACAGTAAGTTGGGGTTCAATGGCCTTATCGGTCTCATAGAGCTTGGTCAATGTATCAAGGAGTTCCTCCTTAGTAAGCGAAGAGTCTTGTTGCAGCGAATCGAGGACAGCGAGATCAACACCCTTGATGTTGGTCATCACGCTGTCTTTGTCCAAGAAAGAGATGTTGGTCTTGTTCTTCAGGGAAGATGCAGCACGACGTGCTGCAGCAGCAGCTACATTGCCACTACCCGTATTGTCGTCACTTTCACCCTTCCCCTTGGGCGAACAAGCTATGAGCACAGCCAGTAAAACCATGCTCAGCAGTAAACCTATAGGAAAGTGACGATTCAAAGTTCTTTGTGCAATTTTGTCGTTAATAGATATGACATAGTCATATTAGGTTACAAAATTACACAAAAAAAACGATATCCATAGCCGATTAGGGCTGAAAAAAGGTTAAATGAAGAGTGACAAAGCAAAGAACAGCCTACTCTGCCTCAAACATTTCATGCCACTGCGAAAAAATAGCGACACCCTCCGGGCCAAATTTCATCAATGACTTTAAGGCTTGCACAAAGGTTTTCTCGATCTCTGGATGAGACTTGCTATAGAACTTATCAGCATAGCAGATCAACTTTTCCTCCATCGACTCAGGTACGAAGTCCAGCACGGGAAGAGGCAGAGTTCGCTCTGCTATCTGTCGTGCCGTAAGACCTGTACCGGTATGGCGTTCTGCCACTCTTGCATGACGCTCAAGCCCCTCCTCACGAAGTATCTCTGCTCCCAATCGACCATGACAGATGTACTTCTCGGTACCGCGACAAAAGATGCCATCAGCATCTGTCTTGAGTATGCCGATGTCGTGAAGCATAGCTGCTTCATAGACAAACTGGAGGTCAAGCCCCCACTCGGGATGCTGACAAGCTATGGTAAGAGCACGCCCGGCCACCTGGCGGGAATGACGAACGAGTAGATACTCCAACTCGGGTTGTGACGAATAGTACTTGTGTATGAGCTGCAATGGATTCATGTGAGGAAGTTGTATAAGACAGGAAAAAAGAAGGTAGTAATGAAAAGGAACTGCAGACAGCGGCTAAAAGGGATATAGGAGGTAGTAATAAAAGATGGCAATGACATACCTGTTGGCATAAGCGAAAATGTAAGGAACTAGAATAAACGGAATGAACGGAATAGATTTTTTCTATGCTTACTGCGAGAATAAATATTAAAAATTCCGTTTATTCCGTTCATTCTAGTTTAATTCTTATCCTGTGTACCTGATTGTATATCGTTCCCTAAAAGATACAGGGAACTGTAGTGAAAAAGATGTAGGAGGAACCCATAACGGGAACCTCCTACATTGATTATAGTGTGATGATTAACCGCCGAAGTTATCGAAACGGATCATGTCGTCCTCTACGCCGAGGCTATGCAACAGGTCGAGAACGGTCTTGGCCATCATTGGAGGACCACAGAGGTAGTACTCGCAATCCTCGGGAGCCTCATGCTGCTTCAGATAGGTGTCGCCCATCACAGGAGCTACGAAGCCAGGAGTGTACTTGAGTCCAGCTGCATCGGCCTTGGGATCGGGACGGTCCAGTGCCAGATGGAAGTGGAAGTTGGGGAAGTCCTTCTCGAGCTGCAGGAAGTCGTCGAGGAAGGGGATCTCCTCCATAGCACGTGCTCCATAGAAGTAGTGCATAGGACGGTTGCGATCCTCGGGCTTGATGCCATTGCCCTTGAGCATATGCATGATCTGTGCACGCAAAGGAGCCATACCGGCACCACCACCGACCCAGATCATCTCACGGCCAGTGCCATATTGTGGACGGAACTCACCGTAAGGACCTGACATGATAACCTTATCGCCTGGCTTCAAAGAGAAGATGTAAGACGATGCGATACCTGGGTTGACATCCATAAAGCCAGGACCCTGATCCTTTGGCTTGAACGGAGGAGTAGCGATACGCACGTTCAGTGTGATGATATCGCCCTCGTCTGGGTAGTTGGCCATAGAGTAAGCACGGATGGTTGGCTGAGTGTTCACACACTTGAGACCAAAGAGACCGAACTTCTCCCATGCTGGCAGATAGGTGTCGCCAAT
>JAZLII010000039.1:0-7905 GCA_045617275.1 Bacteroidaceae bacterium | reverse complement strand
AGCATACACCTTCAGCCAGGGCGTACAAGGCACACCGACGGTGACGTACCAACCATCAGCCCTGCCATTGCTTGCCGTAGCATTGAGGGTCTGTGTTTTGGTTGCCGCATCGTAGGTGAAATCAGAGATCTTATGACCCGTCTGGTGGGCGTATTCCGCCCGTGCGCTCCAGCCCTCATGCTCGTACTTCACACCCAGGGCATAACGGTTGCGACCCACCGTCACATTGCTGTAGGTCATGTCTCCCTTCCATCCAAAAACACCGATGAAAAGGTCCTTTATGGGCTGAAGCTGAAGCGTGCCTATCCAGTCCTTGCGTCTGTTGGCATCGGCATGGTTGATACCCTGACCGTTGAACAGGCCCAGCTGGTAGTGGAAGAGTCTGTGCCGGTCTTTTCCCACAGGCAGGAGGTCGCCCTGGAGTTGCAGACCCAGGTCACGTCCGCCACTGCTGGTAGACTCTCCACCGCAGTAGTCCGACATGCCAGCGAGCTTCTTGGTCATCTGGCTATAGTCTCCCACACCTACTTCCCAGGGATTGTAGGGATTCTCAAAGGTGAAGCAGCGCTTGAACTGTCCCACCTTCACTTCCAGTTCCTTCCAGTGGCTCCATGCCAGGAAAAAGTCCTTGAGGTGGGGACCCTTGGAGGCTCCGGGGTCACCGCTCATCTCGAGCTGTATGCGGTACTTGAAGTCGCTGAGCACTGTGCCGTCCACGTAGAGGCGCAGATTGCGCGCATTGAAGCCGTCCCCGCCATGCTTGCCGTCCTGGTCGCTGTACTTGTAGCTGCCTATGGCATAGCCGCCAAACTTGGGCGCACTCGCCCACTTCGTCTCTTTGCGTCCGTAGGCCATCTCTTCCTGTTGGTCCGCAGGCATGGACTGTGCCAAGGCCTGGTTGAGAAGGGTGGTAAGATAGCCAGAGGGCTCGGGAGCATCGGTTCCCACAGGGGTATCTTCCCGGTCGTCGGCAAGTCCTGCTCCGCAGAAGGATGCCAGCAGTGTGGTCAGTAAGAAAAAGCGCTTCATATTAAGTCGATTCATCATTTTTTTGCTTTGTCCGCCATGGGTTGCTGTGCCCCTGACGGATGTATTTTTTGCAAATTTACGAATAAACTTACACCGCAACAAGTCAAAAAGGCGATTTTTGACTCATTTTTTGCCAATTTCATCACATTTAGGTATTGCGGGAAAGGGCTAAATAGCTTAACTTTGCAAACGGAATACTCAAATCACTGAATATGATTAATCATCGCTACACCCTGATTGCCACTTTGTTGCTTTCCACAGCCGTGGCAGTTCACGCCCAAGAAGAAGAGTCGGACCGCCCCGCAGACCTCATGGAACTGCAAGTATTGGCCTCACCCCGAGAGCAGGGAGCCATGAGAAGCCAGCCTGCCAGCGTGAGTCTCATCGACCAGCAGCAGCTGGAAGACTCCCACGCCGGATCGCTCAAGCAGGTGAGCCTGCCCAACTTCTTCATGCCGGACTACGGATCGCGACTGAGCAGCGCGGTGTACATCCGCGGTATCGGTTCGCGCATCAACTCTCCCGCCATTGGTCTCTACGTGGACGACGTACCCGTGCTGGACAAGTCGGCCTTTGACTTCGGGCTCTTCGACCTGCAGCGCGTAGACGTGCTCCGCGGTCCGCAGTCCACCCTCTACGGGGCTGGCACCATGGGCGGTGTGATGAGGGTCTACACCCGTTCGCCCTTTGACTACAAGGGTACCGACATCGGCCTGGGCTATGCCTCGGGAGACAACACACGCCGATTCACCCTGATGCACTATGCTCATCCTTCGGAGCGCTTTGCATGGTCGTTTGGTGGATATTATGACGGTGGAGACGGCTTTTTTGTCAATCATGCCAAGGGTATCAAGCAGGATTTCCACAGCGACGGAGGCATACGTTTCCGCGCCATGCTCCTGACACAGCGCAAGTGGATGCTCGACATGGCTCTCAACTATGAGATCAGCAATGAGGGTGCCTATCCCTACTACTACATGGGACGCTGGGACGGCAAGGAGGAGGACAAGGCCGAACAGCTCCACCGCATCAACAGCCTCATCACGGGTCTCTACGAGCGCTCCGTGCTGCGTACCTCGCTCAATGCTTCCCGCTTGTTCCCCCGTGTGGAGATGCGTTCCATCACGTCTTTCCAGACACTGAGCGACAGCATGCAGATGGATCAGGACTTGCTGGAGGACGACATCTACAAGCTGACTCAGGTACAGAAGAACAATACGCTTACGGAGGATCTCTTGCTCAAGTCGCGCAAGCCTGGCAGATGGCAGTGGATCACGGGAGCTACGGCCTCCTTCCTTCGCAGCAGGGTCAAGGGGCCCGTCACTTTCCGACAGGACGGCATAGGCATGCTCAACGAGATGATCTGCCAGCAGGCCAACGCGAGCATGCCTCCCGTGCAAAGCGGCCCCACGCTGATGGAGTTTGGCTTCGACGACCAGATACAGGGCAAGGAGTTGCTCTTCGACAATAAGTTCTCCACGGGAAACTACTCTGCGGGTATCTTCCACCAGAGCACCTTCCACGATCTCTTTGGCCTGAAGGGACTCAGTGCCACACTGGGACTGCGCCTCAATGCGGATTTCCAGCAACTGCGATATGCGGCTTGGTATGATTTCTCACACCAGTACCAGCTCAACGGTCATCTCACCATGCCTGGCGGCGTGGAGCGCGACATCCTGCTGGCCGGTCAGGACTTCCAGGTGAAAAACGGGCTTTACAGCAGTGACTACGATGCTTCCTCTATCGCGGGCATCGTGGCTCAGGAACCTGTCAAGGACCATCACTTGCAACTGATGCCTCGCCTGGCTCTGCAGTATCAGATGGAGAGGGGGGGCAACCTCTATGCTACGGTGAGTCGCGGCTATCGTCAGGGTGGATACAATGTACAGAATATCAGCGAACTGATGCGCTCTCTTATGATGCACGACATGATGGTGGGAGTGCGCGATGCTACGCTGCCCGTACTCCAAGAGCAGCCCGCCGTACCTCAGGAGGCTAAGGACAAGATAGCGAGCACGCTCAACCGTCTGGCCGGCACGGGCGACCCCGACGTGCAGCAGGCTTGTACCTACCTGCCCGAATATGCGTGGAACTACGAGGTGGGTGCACATCTCAACCTGCTCAACGGCCGGATGGGCATGGATGTGAGCGCCTTCATGAGCGACATCCAGGACCTGCAGCTTTCTCAGATGAGCGAGACGGGGCTGGGACGCGTCATGGTCAATGCTGGCAAGAGCCGCTCGGCCGGTCTGGAGATGATGCTCAAGGCGCAGCCCATCGAGCGTCTGCTCATCCAGGCCAACTATGGCTATACGCATGCCACATTCCAAGAGTATTCGGACTACGACGCTGCCAGCCACTCACTCGTGGACTGCAAGGGCAACTACGTGCCTTTCATGCCTCAGCACACGGCCAGCATGGATGCTTCCTACACCGTGCCTCTCAATGCGCATCGTACGCCTTATACGTTCCGTCGCGACAACTTCATCCCCATCGGTCTGACCTTTGGCATCAACTACAACGGGGCTGGTCGCATCTACTGGACGGAGCAGAACGATGCCTGGCAGAACTACTACTCCACCGTCGGAGCCCGCGTGACACTCGACATGAAGCCTCTCACCCTCTCGCTTTGGGGTAGCAATCTGGGCAACAGCCACCACAACACGTTCTGGTTTGTCAGTGCAGGCAGGGCCTACGAGCAGCATGCCCGACCCTTGCAGGTGGGCCTCGATGCACGATTCGCTTTCTGATTCTCCATTTTCAATTTTCCATTTTCAATTTTCCATTCGAGAAGTTTTCAAGTTTCAATTATAAATCGTAATTTTGCAGTATGAAATACGAATCTACATACTTGGAGTCACTGGGCGTCACCATACAGTCGGCCGCCTTCTGCCCCCAAGGAGGGGTGCCGGAATGGCACGTCATACTGCATGTGGAGCCACGAGGTGAACTCTTCGAAGGCCAGATGAAGCGTATCTACGAGGCTGAGGATCTGCTCCTCACCATGCCTCCCTACGTAGGTGCCCAGTACATCATGAAGCGCTACTTCCTGAGCGACAGTACCAATCAGGGACCGCTCATGCGCAAGGAGCCCGGCATCGCCGTGAGCTGCATCCAGCAGCAACCTCTCGACGGCAGCAAGATAGCCGTGTGGCTCTATCTCCAGCAAGGCATGGAGGTGAAGAGTGAGCATGGCATGGTGGTGGCTTCGCACAATGGCTACCGTCATCTCTGGAAGATGGGCATGACGAGCACCGAGGGGGACTCTGCCCAGCAGACGGAGACCGTGCTGAGGGCCTACGAGGATGCCTTGCAGCTTTTCGGTGCCAACCTGGCCGATCACTGTATACGCACTTGGTTCTACGTACGAGATGTCGACACGCAGTATGCCGGTCTCGTGAGGGCTCGACGCGACAACTTCACCGAGCAGGGTCTCACGCAGCATACGCACTATATCAGTTCGACGGGCATCGGAGGAAATCCTGCCGAGACACGGGCTCTCATACAGCTGGGCACCTATGCCTTGCTGGGCTTTGCACCCGAGCAGCAGCGCTATCTCTACGCCCCCACCCATCTCAACCCCACCTATGAGTACGGAGTCACCTTTGAGCGTGGCACCGTGATGGAGTATGGCGACCGTACACACGTGCTCATCTCCGGCACGGCGAGCATCAACAACAAGGGCGAGGTGGTACATGTGGGCGACATCGTGAAGCAGACCCGCCGTATGTGGGAGAATGTGGGCACCTTGCTCGAGGAGGGCGAGAGTTCGTTTGACGACGTCATGCAGATCATCGTCTACCTGCGCGACACGGCCGACTACGACATCGTGCGCCGTATGTTTGCAGAGCGTTTCCCCGACATCCCCACTGTCTTCACCCTGGCTCCCGTATGCCGTCCCACATGGCTCATCGAGATGGAGTGTATCGCCGTCAAGGAGCGTAGCAACGAGCACTTCCGCAACTTCTAAGTCACGGCCCGCACCGTGCAAAAGCAGGAAAAATACCTTTATTTAGCAATAGTGAAATGATAATTCCCGAAGGCGAACGAGCTTTTGGGAATTATTTTTTTATCATTATTTAGTAATGGTGAAATAATAACTTCCGAAGGATTTGGCTTGAATTTTTGAGACATTTTTGTGCTGTATTGAAGGAGTATAGCGAACTATATGACTGAAATACAGCACAAAAATAGCCAAAAAAGCTGACAAAGCTGTAGATTACAGAAAGCAATGAACTTTAGGAAGTTATTTTTTTACCATTACTTATTTGGCCATGCCAGTTTTTTTTCCTATCTTTGCACGCATATTGGGGTAATGTTTGCCCCACGACTACCTACAACTGACTCAACTTTATGCGTTTACAACATATCTTCACAGCGCTCTTCGCTTGCTTCGCCCTGACCGTCTCAGCCAGTGCACGACCCTTGCAAGCCAGCAAGCAGCGCACTGCCACCACCCAGCCTCTTATCCTGGCTGACAGCGAGGAGCAGGAGGGCGACGAGATCTCCGGCGAGGTCATCGTCAAGACTGCCATGCAGTATCTGGGTGTCCCCTACCGTAGTGGCAAGAGCAGTCCCAAGGGCTTCGACTGCTCCGGCTTCACCAGCTATGTCTACAAGCAGTTCAGTATCGCGCTCAATCGCGATTCACGTTCTCAATACACCCAAGGCACTCCCATCAAGAAGATAGCCGACCTGCGCGCAGGCGACCTCGTCTTCTGGAAGGGTAGCAGCAAGAAGGGTGGTATCGGCCATGTGGGTATCGTCACCGAGGTGAGCAAGACCACAGGCAGCTTCAAGTTCGTTCATGCAGCCACGCATGGTGGCATCCGTGTGAGCGATTCGCGCGAGGCTTATTACATCAGCCGTTATGTCGGTGCCCGCCGTATCCTTTCCGATGGAGAGGCTGCGAGCCCCACAACGACCAACTGATCATTTCTTTTTTGACACAAAGCCACACTCTCCTTGGTGGCAACATCCATCACAGCCGCAGCACCCTCCCGTGTTGCGGTTGCTTTTTATGCGATAGTACAGTGCCCAGCCAGCCAGGGCAAGTACCACGATGAGCAGGATTATACTTTGGGAATTCATGTTGCGATGAGCGATGAGGGTTGAGCGTTGAGCGGTGAACGATGTACGTTGAGGGTTGAGAGTTGAGAGTTGAGCGTTGAGCGTGTATCTTGAAAGATAAAACTAAAACCTGAAAAACCAAACCGTTTACATCACAAAGCCTATCAGGATCTTGACGATGAAGGCCACGAGCCAGGCCAGCACGCACTGGTTCACCACCATACCGATGGCCCAGCGATTGCCCAGTTCGCGCTTCACCGTGGCGATGGCGGCCACGCAGGGGGAGTAGAGCAGGCAGAACACCAGCAGGCAGACAGCCGTGACGGGAGCCATGACCGTGGGTAGCATCTCACTGCCTCCATACACCTGCTCCATGATGGCACACACATTCTCTTTCGCGATGAATCCGGTGAAAAGTGCCGTCGTGGTCTGCCAGTCTCCAAATCCGAGAGGGGCAAACACAGGCGCTATGCTGCCGGAGATGACAGCCAGAATAGACTGTCCCACCTCGTCGTCGCCGAGCATATTGAGACGGAAGTCGAAATGCTGCATAAACCATATCACGATGGTGGCCACGAAGATCACGGTGAAGGCTTTCTGCAGGAAGTCCTTGCACTTCTCCCAGAGCAGTTGCAGCGTGTTGCGCCAGCTGGGCAGACGATAGCAGGGGAGCTCCATGACGAAGGGTACGGCTTCACCCTTGAACACCAGCAGCTTGGCCAAGAAGGCCATCACGATGCCCATCACTACGCCCAGCAGGTACAGACCTATCATCACCATCCAGGCCTTGTCGCCAAAGAAGGGACGGGCTATGAAACCGTAGATGGCTATCTTTGCCGTGCAGGACATGAAGGGGGTAAGCATGATGGTGAGCTTACGGTCGCGCTCACTGGGGAGGGTACGTGTGGCCATGATGCTGGGCACGGAGCAGCCAAATCCGATGAGCATGGGCACGATGCTTCGGCCCGAGAGTCCTATCTTGCGTAGCAGCGAGTCGGTCACGAAAGCTATGCGTGCCATGTATCCGCTGTCTTCCAGCATACTGAGGAAGAAGAAGAGGCAGAGGATGATGGGGATGAAGGTGAGCACGCTGCCCACTCCGGCCCAGGCTCCATCGAGGATGAGCGACGACACCCATGGGTTGATGTCCCATGCCTCAAAGTGTGTGGCCAGCCACTCACTGGCCTGGTCTATGCCTTCCGACATCCAGTCTTGCAGCGTACCGCCCACCAGCTGGAAGGTGATCCAGAAGATGAGGCCCATGATGAGCAGGAAGGAAGGCAGGGCCGTCCAGCGTCCCGTGAGTATGCGGTCCATCCTTCGGCTGCGTCGCTGCTCCTTGCTCTCCCTGGGCTTCACCACGCAGGCCTTGCACACGCGCTCTATGAAGGCAAAGCGCATGTCGGCCATCGCTGCGGCGCAGTCCAGTCCGCGCTCCTCTTCCATCTGCCGGATGATATGTCGCACGGTGGCTTTCTCGTTGTCGGTCAGTTTCAGCGCCTCGGCCACCAGGGGGTCGCCTTCCATCAGCTTGGTGGAGGCAAAGCGCACGGGCATGTGTGCCTGTATGGCGTGGTCTTCTATGAAGTGCATGATGGCATGCAGGCATCGGTGTACGGCACCTCCATGGTCCTCGGGGTCACAGAAGTCCTGTCGGGCTGGTTTCTCCTGGTAGCGTGCCACGTGGATGGCGTGGGTCACGAGCTCATCCACTCCCTCGTTCTTCATGGCCGAGATGGGTATGACGGGCACGCCCAGCAGGCGTTCCATCTGGTTGATGCGCACCGTTCCGCCGTTGCTTTCCAC
>JAZLII010000038.1:0-37195 GCA_045617275.1 Bacteroidaceae bacterium | reverse complement strand
ACCTGTCAGGTGAATGGTCCCGGACGTATGCCCGATCCTTACAAAAAGATGGACGGCACGTGGTCGTGGGAGCCCGAGTACAAGGCTTTCCCCCAGCTTTCTGCCCAAGTGACGCGCTTTTTCCGCTGGGGTAGCCTCTATGCTGGTGGCGAGAACCTGACCAACTACCACCTGAAGCATCCCATCATCGAGGCTGGCAACCCGCAGAGCCCGGACTTCGACTCGAACATGATCTGGGGTCCCGTGCATGGAGCCATGGGTTATGTGGGTGTGAGGTTCAACCTTGAGAAGTACTAGGGAGAAATTGTAAATTACGAATTATAAATTATAAATTACCGAATAAAGAATCAAGAAAGATATGAAGAAGATTTTATTTGCAGTGGCCATGATGGCTGCTTTTTCTGCCAATGCTAAGGATGTCCGTACATTGATTGTAAAGCCCACGCCTCAGATGCACTGTGAGAACTGTGAGAACAAGATCAAAAAGAATGTACGCTTTGCCAAAGGCGTAAAGACCATCAATACCAACCTGGAACAGCAGACTGTCACCATCGTATATGATGCAGAGAAGGGCAGTCAGGAGAAGATCGTCAAGGAGTTTAAGAAGATCGGCTTTGATGTGAAGGTGGTAAGCGAGAAAAAACAGGAAGAGAAGAAGAAATGAGGCAAAAGCGTAATAAATTGCGAGAAAACACCGCTTGGTGCTTTTAATTTGTAATTTGTTTGCTTTGTTCGACTTTAATTTGTAACTTTGCATTTCCAATTCCGACTTGGAAGGTATCAAGGACAGTGATAGCTCCATCTGGAAGGTATTAAAAACAGTAATAAGGTAAGAAGCAAGATATGAAACATCAGCTTAGGAGTGCAGTCTGCACTGAAGGTCGCCGTATGGCAGGAGCCCGCGCACTGTGGGTGGCCAACGGTATGAAGCGTGAGCAGTTTGGCAAGCCCATCATTGCCATCGTAAATAGTTTTACCCAGTTTGTGCCCGGTCACACTCATCTGCATGAGATCGGTCAGATTGTCAAGGCCGAGATTGAGGCTCAGGGCTGCTATGCCGCTGAGTTCAATACCATCGCCGTGGACGATGGTATCGCTATGGGTCACGATGGTATGCTCTATTCACTTCCCAGTCGCGACATCATTGCCGACAGCGTAGAGTATATGGTCAATGCCCACAAGGCCGATGCCATGATCTGCATCTCCAACTGTGACAAGGTGACTCCCGGTATGCTGATGGCTGCCATGCGCCTGAACATCCCTGCTGTGTTCGTCAGCGGTGGTCCCATGGAGGCTGGTAAGGTCAATGGCGAGAATGCCGACCTCATCACTGCTATGATCAAGGGTGGTGACCCCACTGTGAGCGATGAGGAGCTGGAGGTGGTAGAGCACAGCGCGTGTCCCGGTTGTGGTGCATGCTCAGGTATGTTTACTGCCAACTCCATGAACTCACTGACCGAGGCTCTCGGTTTCTCTCTGCCAGGCAATGGCTCTATCCTTGCTACTCATGTCAATCGCGTACAGCTCTTCAAGGATGCTGCCAAGATCATCGTGAAGAACGCATTTGCATACTATGAGGATGGCGATGAGTCTGTATTGCCTCGTAGCATCGCTACACGCCAGGCATTCCTCAATGCCATGACGCTCGATATCGCTATGGGTGCATCGACCAACACCGTACTCCACCTGCTTGCTGTAGCACAGGAGGGTGGCGTGGACTTCAAGATGACCGACATCGACCAGCTCAGCCGCAAGGTGCCCTTCTTGTGTAAGTTGGCTCCCAACTGGCAGAAGTACAGCATCCAGGAGGAGAACCGTGCAGGTGGTATCCTCGGTATCATGGGAGAGCTGGCCAAGGGTGACCTGCTCGACCTCACTTGTAAGCGTGTGAATGGTGCTACCTTGGGCGAGGACATCAAGAAATACTCTATAACTGGTGATACCATCGATCCTGAGGCGGACCGCATCTATCACTCTGCTCCCGCTGGTAAGTTCTCTACCAAGATGGGTAGCCAGGACACTCGTTGGGAAAGCCTCGATACTGACCGCGAGAACGGATGTATCCGCGACATCGAGCATGCCTACACCAAGGATGGCGGTATGGCGGTACTCTTTGGCAACATTGCCCAGGA
The DNA here is from genome assembly GCA_045617275.1 of Bacteroidaceae bacterium. GTDB lineage: Bacteria > Bacteroidota > Bacteroidia > Bacteroidales > Bacteroidaceae > Physcousia. The sequence goes on along the minus strand of JAZLII010000038.1, from coordinate 35,063 downwards.
TGGCTGCGTAGTAAAGACTGCCGGCGTGGCACCCGAGCTCTGGCACTTCGAAGGTCCTGCCGTGGTATTCGACTCTCAGGAAGATGCTTGCGAAGGCATCCTCGGTGGCAAGGTGAAGAAGGGTGACTGCGTTGTCATCACGCATGAGGGTCCCAAGGGTGGTCCCGGAATGCAAGAGATGCTCTATCCCACCTCATACATCAAGTCCATGCACATGGGTAAGGAGTGCGCTCTCATCACAGATGGCCGCTTCTCTGGCGGTACCAGCGGTTTGAGCATCGGCCACATCTCTCCCGAGGCTGCCAGCGGTGGCAATATCGGTAAGATCAAGGATGGCGACATCATCGTCATCGACATACCCAGTCGCTCCATCAATGTGAAACTCAGCGATGAGGAACTCGCTGCCCGTCCCCAGCAACCTCTGAAGCGCAACCGCGTGGTGAGCAAAGCACTTCAGCACTATGCCAAGTCAGTATCATCAGCAGATAAGGGAGGTGTAAGATTATGATAAGCGGAGCAGAAGCTATGATGCGCTCGTTAGAGCATGAGGGAGTAGATGTGCTCTTCGGTTATCCCGGCGGTGCCATCATGCCTACTTACGATGCACTCTACGATCATAAATCAACGCTCAACCACATCTTGGTGCGCCATGAGCAGGCTGCCGTGCATGCGGCTCAGGGCTATGCCCGTGTAAGCGGCAAGGTGGGTTGTGCCATCGTGACCAGCGGACCCGGCGCGATGAATACCATCACCGGCGTGGCTGATGCCATGATGGACTCTACTCCCATGGTGGTCATCTGCGGACAGGTGGGTGCTGCCATGCTCGGTACGGATGCCTTTCAGGAGGTCGACGTAGTGGGTGTGACGCAGCCTATCACGAAATGGAACTACCAGATCCGCCGTGCAGAAGACATCGCATGGGCAGTATCCCGTGCCTTCTATATTGCCAGCAGCGGTCGTCCAGGTCCTGTGGTGCTGGACTTTACCAAGAATGCTCAGACGGCTATGATCGAGTATCAGCCTCAGACGGTCGACTTCATACGAAGCTACAATCCCGTGCCTGCAACGGCAGAAGGTGCTGTAGAGCAGGCTGCTAAGATGATCAATGAGAGCGTGAAGCCTTTCATGCTCGTAGGTCAGGGAGTAGAACTGGCAGGAGCTCGTGAAGAACTGCTTGAGCTCTGCGAGAAGGCTCAGATTCCCTTCGGAACTACTTTCTTGGGACTTTCTGCCGCTCCCTCCGATCATCCGCTCAATATGGGTAAGCTCGGCATGCATGGCAATCTGGCTCCCAATGTGATGACCAATCAGTGTGACTTGCTCATCGCTGTGGGTATGCGTTTTGATGACCGTGTGACGGGCAATCTGAAGAACTATGCCAAGCAGGCCAAGATCATACACTTCGATATCGATCCTTCCGAGATCAACAAGAATGTGAAGGTGGACCTGGCCGTGCTGGGTGACTGCAAGCAGACGTTGCCCGCTGTGTCTGCCCTCGTAGAAAATGCCACGCACAACTCTTGGATAGAAGGTTTCAAGCCATACGACGAGAAGGAGTACAATAAGGTCATACGTCCCGCCCTCAATCCTGAGGATGGTCCCATCCTGATGGGTGAGGTGGTACGCAAAGTAAGCGAAGCTGCCAACAATGAGGCTATCCTGGTGACCGATGTAGGTCAGAATCAGATGTTCGGCTGCCGCTATTTCAAGTTTACCCATCCCCGTTCGGTAGTGACCAGCGGTGGTTGTGGTACGATGGGATTTGGTATCCCCGCAGCCATCGGTGCCACCTTTGGTGCTCCCGACAGAACTGTCTGCATGTTCTGCGGTGATGGCGGTTTCCAGATGACCATACAGGAGCTTGGTACCATCATGGAGCAGCAGTGTCCCGTGAAGATGATACTCCTGAACAATAAGTTCCTAGGCAATGTGCGCCAGTGGCAGTACATGTTCTTCAACAAGCGCTACTCGTTCACTCCCATGGTCAACCCTGACTTCGAGAAGATAGCCGAGGGATATGGCATACCTTGCCGCACTGTGATAGATCGCAAGGATCTGGATGGTGCCATCCGTGAGATGCTCGACACCGACGGCCCCTTCCTCTTGCAGTGTGCCGTGATGGAGGAGGACAACGTGTTGCCTATGACACCTCCTGGAGGCAATGTGGACGAGATGTTGCTGGAGGTAAAGTAAATGAAAACAAAATACGGAGCTGCAGAGTGTGGTGACTGTAACACTTGTGGCAAATGTGACAATATGACTAACGATATACAAGACAAACCATTAAATACTTCCCCTCGGGGAGGACAGGAGGGGGTCGAACAGTTTGATGCCGCCGTCCGAGCTGCCGCCTCGATAGATCGCGACTCGTACGAGAAGAATCTGGCACGACAGCGCAAGGCGACTTTGGCTGACGATACGAAGGTAGACGGTCAGCATGAGACTTTCTCGCGCAATGCTGTGGCTCGTCGATCGTCGGCTGGCCAGGAGGGTTCTCTGCTCAACCATGAGGGTCTGACCCTATATACGCTTATCATCTATTCGGAGAACTATGCCGGTGTGCTCAATCAGATCACGGCAGTATTCACTCGCCGACAGGTGAACATCGAGTCGCTCAACGTGTGCTCTTCCAGCACACCAGGAGTACACAAGTACACCATCACCTGCTATTGCAAGCAGGAGATGGCAGAGATGCTCTGCAAGCAGATCGAGAAGAAGATCGACGTGCTCCAGGCCAACTGCTTCATTGATGATGAGATATTCATCCTGGAGACCTCCTTGCTCAAGCTCTCTACCCCTATGGTACTCGCCAACTCAGAGATATCTCGCATTGTACGTCGCTATGATGCACGCATCGTGGAGGTCAATCCCACCTATACTACGGTGGAGAAGACGGGTGTCACCAGCGATGTGATAGAGCATTTCAACCAGCTCAACGATCTGGGTTGTGTGCTGCAGTTTGTGCGTTCTGGACGTATCGCCATCACCAAGTCGTGCATAGAGCGCCTCGACCAGTACATCGCTCAGCGTGAAGAGGAGCATCAGGCAGAGAAATAATTTTCGTCAAGCAGAAAGGATAGCGCAATGAGCAACAGATTTCCAAAGATAGAAAAACATCCTTGCTATGTGGAACCATTTCATGTGGATTTCACAGGCCGCATCTTTATGGGTGTATTGGGCAATCACTTGCTGAATGCTGCAGGAAACCACTCTCAGAGGAGAGGGTGGGGTATAGGAGCGCTCAATGAGTCGCACCATACGTGGGTGCTGAGCCGTCTCAGTGTGGAGATGGAAGAGATGCCTCGCCAGTACGAGCACTTTGAGATAGCAACCTGGGTGGAGAATGTCATCAAGTTGTTCACGAATCGTAACTTCGCCATACTCCGACCAGATGGTACTGCTTATGGCTATGCACGCAGTATCTGGGCCATGATCGATCTCAACACACGCAAGCCATGTGACTTGTTGGCACTCTACGATGGCGACATCCTCAACTATATCGTAAGTGAGGAAGAGAACGTCTGCCCTATAGCCGGTCATGGTCGTTTCCGTTTCAAAGACCCCGAACTGGTACGTACCATCGACACCTATTATAGCGATGTAGATATCAATGGCCACATCAATAGCATCAAATACATAGAGCACATCTTGGATCTCTTCCCTCGTGAGACTTTCGAGAAAGGTCTTAAGCGCTTTGAGATAGCCTACAAGACAGAAAGCTACATGGGGGATACGCTCAGTTTCTACACTCAGACAGTCGATGAGGACGAAACGGATGTGGAGGTACGTAAGAATGTAGGCAGTGAGGCCTTGCCTCAAGGTGAGGTGGTCTGCCAGGCAAAGATAAGATTTAAATGATTATTAACCATATTAAAAAAACAAAGAAACTATGGCAAAAATGAATTTTGGCGGAGTTATCGAGGAGGTAATGACCCGCGAAGAGTTTCCCTTGGAGAAAGCTCGTGAGATTTTGAAGGACGAGACCATCGCCGTAATCGGTTATGGTGTTCAGGGTCCTGGTCAGGCTTGCAACCTGCGTGACAATGGTTTCAACGTGATCGTTGGTCAGCGGCAGGGTAAGACCTTTGAGAAGGCTGTAGCAGACGGTTGGGTTCCCGGTGAGACTCTGTTCTCTATCGAGGAGGCTGCTCAGAAGGGTACCATCGTGATGTGTCTGCTCTCAGACGCTGCTGTAATGAGCGTATGGCCCACCTTGAAGCAGTACCTGACTCCCGGTAAGGCTCTGTACTTCTCTCACGGTTTCGCTATCACCTGGAACGATCGCACTGGTTGCGTTCCCCAGAAGGACATCGACGTTATCATGGTTGCTCCTAAGGGTTCTGGTACCTCTCTGCGTACCATGTTCCTCGAGGGTCGCGGTCTGAACTCTTCATACGCAGTATATCAGGATGCCACCGGTAAGGCTCTCGAGCGTACCTTGGCTCTGGGTATCGGTATCGGTTCTGGCTACCTCTTTGAGACTACCTTCCAGCGTGAGGCTACCTCTGACCTGACTGGTGAGCGCGGTTCACTGATGGGTGCTATCCAGGGTCTGCTTCTGGCTCAGTACGAGGTACTGCGTGAGAATGGCCACACTCCTTCTGAGGCTTTCAACGAGACCGTAGAGGAGCTTACTCAGTCACTGATGCCTCTCTTCGCACAGAAGGGTATGGACTGGATGTACGCTAACTGCTCTACCACTGCTCAGCGTGGTGCTCTTGACTGGATGGGTCCCTTCCACGATGCTTGCAAGCCCGTCGTAGAGAAGCTCTATGCTTCTGTAAAGTGTGGTAACGAGGCTCAGATCTCTATCGATGCCAACTCTAAGCCCGACTATCGTGTAGGTCTGGAGAAGGAACTTGCTGCTCTGCGTGAGAGCGAGATGTGGCGTACCGCTGAGACTGTTCGTCAGCTCCGTCCTGAGAACAACTAATACACCTTATATATAATATAATAAGGTAAGGGGGCAACCGCGATGGTTGCCCCCTTTTTTGTGTCTCCGTTGCTGCAAAAGAAAATCCCCTTGAGCGATGAGGCTCAAGGGGATTGAAGTATCTCTAAGTGATGATGGCTTAGAAGAAGATGTGGCGGTTGTCAACCATCTTAGCACCCTTCAGTACGGGGTAGAAGATGCTGTTGACGTTCTCGCTGTTGCCCATCTGGAACATGTAAGATACGAAGCTTGCGTTCTGCATAGCGCTACGCTGCATCTCTGCCTTCTCGTCGTAGGTCTCAGCGTTCTTGTTCTTCTTGACAGCCTGGAGAGCGTAGACACCAGAGTTACCACGTACGCCGGCTACGAACTTACCCTCTGCCAGTGAACTTGCGGCACCACTTACTGCCATCTCCTGAGCACCCAGCTTCATGATGTAAGCGGGTGAAGAGAAGGTTATGTGCTGGATGCTATCCTGTACGGCGCCCTGAATCTTAGCCACGTCGGCGATGCTCTTTGCGCTCTTCATCTTGTCCTGAAGCATAGCAGCCTTCTTGTCTGCTACTACCATCAGACCTACAGCCTCCTTAACCTTCTCGTTGTCGAGGGTTGCCTTGCCGGCAGGAGCGATGCTTGAGAGAACAGCTACTACGAGGTGGTCGCTGTTGCTACCATAAGCCTTAGGATCGAGGATGTTACCAACCTCAGTCTCATCGTTGTATGCCCAACGTACTATTTCACGAGTACCTGCTACGCGTGAGAGAGAGTGGGTGTTCTTATATACATTCTCCTTCAGTACGGTGTAACCTTCCTTTACAGCCTTCTCCTCAATCTCCTTAGCATCCTTGCAGTTGTTGACGAAGGTTGCGAGCTTGTTCATATAGTCCTTGAAGGTCTCCTGGCTGAAGTCGATCTTACGCTTGATGATGGCTACATCGTACTTCTCCTCCATCTGACGACGGTCGGTGATCTGCATGAGCAGTACGCCACCTTCCATCTCGATGGTCTTGTACTCGCCGGTAGAAGCGGTGATGGCGCTCTCGATATACTCGCGGTCCTGATCGCTCAGGGTAGCACCCTCATACATGTTGCTGGTGATCCAGTGCTTGGTGCCGGGCTGGTCGAAACGCTTTGCGATGCTGTCGAATTCCTCGCCAGCGTTGAGTGCGTTGATGATGCTGTCGGCAGTCACCTTGGCAGCAGCAGCGTCCATGTTCTGAATACCGATCTCACGAACCTCTACAGAGTCTGGACGGCTTACGCGACCCAAGAGACGTACGATATTGAGTGTGGTATCTGCGGGGTTCATATAAACCTCGCTCTGAGCACCTACTGCCAGTGAGTCGATGCGAGCAGCGGCATCAGCGTCGATACGACGGATGGTGTTCTGACCCATAGGCATCTTGGTGTAGCTTACGAGTGACTTAGAGTGAGCAACGATGCTGTCGATGTTAGCACCCTCAACCTGGAGAGCGGTAGCATACTCGCTCATGGCGTTGTTTATAGCCTCCTGGTCTGCATCGCTGGGCTTGATGTTTACGTCGATGTACTTCACCTCACGGCTCTCGTTGAGTGCATAGAACTGTACTTCCTCGCCGGTGTTGGGGTTGCGCCAGTATGCATCCTGGTACTCGGCCAGCTTAGCCTTCATCTCAGACTCCTCAACCTTAATGTCGGTGTCGGCGATGGTAGCGTAGGGAAGAGCTGCCATGACAACGTCGGTCTCGTTGTTGCGAGCCTCGAAGCTTGCCTTTGCGCTAACGGGGTTGCTGAGGATCAGGCTGCAGAGGAGATTCTGGTACTTGTCGCTAAGGGTAGCGGTGCGAAGCTCCTTCTCGACGAAGAGCCATGCAGAGTGGATGAGCTCCATCTGCATCATCTGGTCAGCGGTCACCTGGCTGTTGCTCTGCATGTCAGAGTACTGCTTCAGGAACTGCTGCAGACCTGCATAGTCGAAGGTACGGTTCTGGGTGAGGAACAAGGGGAGCTGAGTCAGCAAGGGGTGAGTACCTTCCTTGATGATGTTGGCCAGCTCATTGTCGGTGACGGTAAGTCCCAGTGCGCTGCACTCCTTCTCCAGAAGGTTCTTCTGCACGAAGCGCTGGTATACCTGCTCGCGGATCTGAGCATCCTCCTCGCTAGTGAAGTTGTAGTCCAGAGGCTTCTGCTGCACGATACGCAAGATGTTCTTGAACTCATCTACCTGATTGTCGAATGACTGACGATCCAGCTCTTCGCCGTTCAGTTTAGCCACGGTGGTCTCCTGCTCTCTGGGACCACGTGAGCAAGTCACGAAACCGGTGACAATAAATGCCACCATACCCAGACCGATGGCCAGCTGGGCAACCAAATTGGTTCTGATTTTCTGTAATAATGCCATTTTGTTTTATTGTTTTGTTTTGTTTTTTGTTCGCTTTCCAAGTCCTGTTTGTGCGAACTCGCACGACAGGAAAGGGCATACTTCTGCCTTTGATGCCATAAAATAGCGTACAAAGTTACTAAAAAACTTTCACTTCGCGCATATATAATAGAAAAAAGTTTGTTGCAGACTAAGCAATAAAGGGATAAAAGTCCCACTTTCTGGATTTAATTGCCACTATTCGCAACATTTCAGGCGCACCAATTCGAGTTTAGTAGAAGTCTTCTTGATGATTTTGAATTCCCAATGACCGAACTTGACCACTTCATTCACTTTGGGGAAACTCTGGTATTCGTGCAAGATAAGTCCGCCCACGGTGAGGTATTGGTCGCTCTCGGGGAGGTCGAGGTCAAACAGACTGTTGACCTTTTCTATCTCCAGTCTGGCAGAGAGCATGTATTCGCCATCTCCGAGGTCGGTGGCCACATAGTTGTTGTTGTCGTGCTCATCCTCGATCTCTCCGAAGATCTCCTCCACGAGGTCTTCCAAGGTGACGATGCCACTCGTGCCGCCAAACTCATCCACGACTACAGCCAAAGAGCGCTTCTGCTGCATGAATATCTTCATCAGTTTCTGAGCAGTCATGGTCTCTGGCACAAATGGCACTTCGCGGATGCTCTTGGACCAAGGCTCGCCCTGCTTAAGGCGGAACATCTCGGAAGAGTGCACGTAGCCCAGGATCTCGTCGATGTCTTCTTTGTAAACAATTATCTTGGAGTGTCCTGATTCCACAAAGCGATTCTTGAGTTCTTCCAAGGTGGTATCGGTATCCACGGCGTCAAGTTCGGTACGGGGGACGATGCAGTCTCTGACCTTCACGTTGCTGAAGTCGAGTGCATTTTGGAAGATCTTCACCTCGTCGTTGATCTCGTCCTCATTGTTTACATCGTCGATATTGCTTTGGATAAGGTAGTCCAGGTCAACTTTTGTAAAAGACGTATCAGTGTCTGCATGCTTTACCTTCATGCCAAGACATCTCAGAAGCAGTTTGCTGATACCGCTTGAGAGTTTGCTGACGGGGTAGAGGATGATATAGAAAAGCATGGTGGGGATGGCGAAGAAGCGCATCACCCCGTTGGGGTTGATCTTAAACAACGTCTTGGGCAGAAACTCTCCTGTGACGAGTACCACCAAGGTGCTGATAAGTGTCTCGATGATGAGTTGCAACACCTCGTAGCCTTGCTCTCTCAGATTTCCTAAAAACCAGATGTCCAGGAGCTTAGCCATCAGTATACCATAGATGACCAGGGCAATGTTATTGCCCACCAGTAGGGTGGAGATGAAGTTGTTGGGATGTACGAAAAATACCGAGAGGATGCGTGTGCTGATGCCCTTGTTGGTCTCCTTGTCCATCTCGAAACGCAGTTTGCTGCTGGAGACAAAGGCGATCTCCATACCTGAGAAATAGGCGGAGAAGACGATGACGACGAGCGTGCTTATGATGAGGTGAGTCGTTTCCATGTGCAGCTTAGTTTTCCGTTTCGCTATCCTCGTCTTGAGATTCGTTCTCCATCTCTTTGGATGGCAGCGCGCCTTCCGAGTTGGTGACAAAGTAGTCCGTCGTAGTCTCGTTGGATCTGAAGTCCGTGCCGTGAAGTTCGCGGTCGGTCATATAGATATCCATGGGCATGTGATTCCACATGTTGTGCTCGTTCATGTCCCAAAACAGTTCTTCGGTGACAAACAAGGTGCCCTGGATGTTCTTCACGACCACTCTGCCTCGCAATTCCCAGGTCGACTGCTGATGCAGGTATGCGGTGTCGGCCTGTACATAGAGGTCGGTGTGCATGTCTTCGTCGTAGCGCTCCATAAAGAACCCCTTCTTGAAGGCCCATGTTGCTGCGGGTTTGGTGTCGAATATGTGCCACTCCTCAGCCACAAGTTTGTAGCGTATCACACCGGAGTCGGAGATCAGAGTGCTGATGCCGTGTGCGTTCATGAAAGGTAGCGAGTCGCTGTCGCTCACGGCCTCAGCCACGTGCTCCTTCTCTCCCTCGCAAGAGGCGAGGAGAAACAAGAATGTGGCAAGGGTAGCAAGGAAGAGTCTGCCTTTCATCGTGATGGCTCGGTGTGTGTATATGATGTCTTGAATGTCTGGTGAGGGTGAGAAGAGCGGAGTGGAAAGAGTTCTTCTTTGGGATTACTCGATCTGCCACTTCTGGAACCAACGCTCGTTGAAGGTGACACCGAGGTTGAGCATCAGGTAGTTCTCCTTGATAAGGTGGGTAGCACTGGCCTTTCTCATCATCCATTCAAGCGACACGTTGGCGATAGACCTACCACTCAGCTTGCGGGTAGAGAGGGGCAGTCCGATACCTGCGGTGAGGTGATATTCGCTCGGGCCTTCGCTGTTGTTGACCTTGGTGTAGGGGGTAGTGTAGTTGAATCCGAGTCTATATTTGATAGTCTTGGCATATTTCTCGCGGCTGAGCGCATTGGGGGTGTATTCGACGCCCAGTCTGTAGCGGCTTCGGTTGGTGTACTGATCCGTACTTACCTTATAAGATATATTGCTTGCATCGGTCGTTGCCACAGGAAGTTTGCAACCATCCCACTGTTCGTAGATGAAGTCTCCTGCGACAATCCATTGAGCTTTGTGGGTCCAAGAGAAACCTCCACCATAGGTATGGGGAATGCTGAATGCGTCGGCAGCCTTACTCGTCACGGTGTCGCTTGCCGAAGTGTAGCGGTGCATGGTGGCGTCGCTGTTCAGTGAGTGTCCCAGTCCGTAAGTGGCACCCAAGGTCAGCCAGTCTGTATCGCTGAGGCGGATGGGATACTGTACTCCGAAGTCCACCTTGTAAGAATTTATGTCGGCTGTATAAGTGCTGTTCTGTGAGTTGTATGCGGCACTGATGGTTCCTCCCTCGTAGAAGGTCTGCACCATGCTGTGATGGTACTCGCCCCAGAGATAACTGATGTTGGCACCAATGGAAAGTTTGGCAAAAGGATTCCATCCGGCACCTAGATAGATCTGGTGGATGCCTCCTGTTCCGGCATAGGTGGTGTTGGTGGTGATGGGCTGCGCTGTGGTAAAGCCACTACCCACGCGACCCTCCGCCTTGAAGTTGTATCCGATGGTGGAGAAAGGTACAAAACCGAATGACATACCCAATCCTTTGCCTACGCGAAAGCCTGCATTGACATTGGAAAATGAAGTGTTTCTCACGTTGACACTGTTGTGACTGTCAGCCAAGTGGCCATACTGCAGGGACATGCCGATATCAAAGATGAAACTCAATGAGTCGATGGCAGAGTAGGACGCGGGGTTTTGCATGTTGACTCTGTTGCCACTTCTGATACCCAGCGATACTCCGGCCATGCCTCGGTTGAATGTCTGTGACTGCTCAGAGAGCGTACCCAGTCCGTAGCGAGAGTAGGAAGAGTTACTTCCGTTGCTCTGTGCCATGGTGGCTAAGGATAGGCCTATCAACATGGCTATGGTGAATACTTTTTTTGTCATTATATTTCGTTGTATATTGCTTCTGTTTACCTAGGAACTTCCCCTTGGGTTGCTTCATTCATGAGGCCAGGGTGGTTTCCTATTGCTGAACGGCTTGGTTAAGCCTTGTTTTTGATGTTCCACTCCAGGATACTGTAGAGGCCACGGGGTACGAGGTAGTGATCCGTGTGGATGATGTCACCATATTCTTCCAGTCCAAAACCATCACCTCCGGTGAGCAACACCTGCAAGCGGGGATGCTTGGTCCGATAGTGCCTGATACAGCCCTCTATCTCGCGCTGAAGTCCCAATACCACTCCGGCTCTCATGGCAGTGTCGGTGTCGTATCCGATCTCGGGCACTTCTCCCTGTACACTGACGAGGGGTAGGAGAGCCGTATGCTCGTGCATGGCCAGCATTCTCAGTCTGAGTCCTGGTGCGATGTTGCCTCCCAGGTAACGCCCTTCCTCGTCCGTGAACTCATAGGTGACGCAGGTTCCGGCATCGATGATGAGAAGAGGCACTTTGGGCAGAAGAGCCATGGCTCCCACGATGGCTGCGATGCGGTCACTGCCCATCTCGGGTGGAAAAGTAGTGGGGATGGGAAGTGGTGTGTCGCTGTTGAGCCACATGAGGGGAATGCCCAGCTTGTCCAGCTCTTCCATGGCCTTTTCTCCCACCTTAGCCACGGTACTGATGATGCCTTGGCTGACCTGATGGCGTCGCGCAAAATCACAGAGTCCGCAGAGCGTTTCACTGTCGCTTGTGGTCTCCTCCACGGGGTCACCCTGGCTCATAGCCAGAATTTTGGCCCGGGTGTTTCCAATGTCAATTATCAGGTACAAAACGGTGCGTTTTTATCAATTAGCGGGACAAAGTTACATATTTTTTTCAATATATGCCCCATTTGACACGATATATCCCGTGTTTTATTTTGATTTAACAGTTAAAGGTTGTATCTTTGCGGGAAATTTTCGTAAAAGAGCATGCTCAAGACGTTGCTGAAGCTACATCGTATTTTCCTGCTCGTCCTGTTTTTCCAAGCAGGACCCCTTTGCGTGCGTGCGCAGTCGGGCGAGGAAAATCTGACTTTTGAGCTGCTCACCTGTTCCCCAGGTACAGAGGTCTACGAGCTCTATGGACATACAGCTCTGAGGGTCACGGACGACAAGGGACTCGACGTGGTCTTCAACTATGGTGTCTTCAACTTCAACCAGCCGTATTTCGTATGGCACTTTGTGTTAGGCCAGACGGACTACATGGTACAGCCCATTCCTTTTCAGCTCTTCATGGTGACTTATGAGGAAAGAGGATCCTCCGTCACCTCTCAGCGCCTCAACCTGACAAAGGGGGAGGCTACGAAACTCATGAGGAGCCTGATGGACAATGCGCTGCCACAGAATCGTGAGTACCGCTACAATTATCTCACCAACAACTGCACCACCAAGGTGCGTGACATGATAGAGCATGCGATCGAGGGTGAGGTGATGTATAAGGAAGCGGAAAAACATACCTTTCGAGAATGCATTCACCAGTATACCAAGGGACATCCTTGGGCAGAGTTGGGCAACGATATGCTTCTGGGAGCAAGCGTGGATACCGTGCTGACGGACCGTCGTTCTGCTTTCCTTCCTGAACGCCTGATGAATTTCTACCAAGATGCGGTGATCTACGATGTAGAGGGCAACTCGCGACCTTTGCTGATAGGCGGAGCAAAGGTACTTCTGCCCAAACGTACAGTGCCAAGCCTGCCGGAGTTCCCGTTGTCTCCTTTGGCCATGGTGCTTTGCCTGGCAGGCTTGAGCTTGCTGGTGTTTGCTTGTGAGATATTCTTCAAACGCATGATCTGGGGCTACGACTTCCTGCTCATGCTTGCCTTGGGACTGGGTGGCTTGCTGGTGGCGTTTATGTTCTTCTTCTCAGAACATCCCTCGGTGGGCACCAATTGGCAGATATGGCTTTTCAATCCCATTCCATTGGTCTGCATGCCTTGGGTGGTGTGGCGTGCCATCAAGCGTCGCTATTGCCTCTACCATCTTGCCAATATGGCATGGCTGGTCCTGTTTTTGGCATTCTCTCCCTGGATACCACAGCATTTTGCCGTGACAACGATTCCTTTGGCATGCATTTTGTTGCTACGTCCTGTGAGCTACTATATCTACTATAGTCGCGTGCTTGGAAAAAAGCAAGAAGCTAATTCCGATAAGACAACCCCAAAATCCTCCTCTAAACGTAAGGCTGAATCATGACCTATACACGACGATATACCCTTCTCACATCCCTGATGGCTTTGATGGCCGTCCTGAATGCTGAGGCTCAGACATCTCCCGAGGTGCCTCGTCTGGTCGTGAATATCATCGTCGATCAGCTGCGCTCTGACTATCTGGAAGCCTTCTCGCCCTTGTATGGAGAGGAGGGATTCCACAAACTGATGTCGGAGGGTAGGGTCTATACACGTGCTGAATATCCTTTTGCAAGGCCGGACCGTGCCTCTTCGGTGGCTTCTATCATGACGGGCGCCACACCCTACGAGCATGGGGTGGTGGCACAGCAATGGCTCAATCGCTCTACGCTGCAACCCGTATTTTGCGTAGACGACAAGACTGTAGAAGGTCTTCTTACCACAGATAAGTGCAGTCCCGCCTCTCTCTCTGTCAGCACCATTACCGACGAACTGAAGGTAAGCACGGAAGGTAAGGCCCTGGTGTATGCCATAGCGCCATTCCGTGATGCTGCCATCCTCTCTGCAGGACATGCTGCCGACGGTGCTTTCTGGCTCAACGATGCCACAGGTCAGTGGTGTAGCACGTCTTACTATGGTGAGTACCCCAAGTGGGCCCAGCTCTATGAGGACGGTCAGTCCTTGAAGAGCCGTATCGGCAGTCTGGACTGGGTGCCTTCGAGTGGACTTGTGGGCAATTTCAACTATTTCGTGTCGGGTGGCACCCGAAAGCCTTTCAAGCATGGTTTCTCTGGCGAAGGAAAATACCGTGACTTCAAGGCCAGTGCGATGGTCAATGAGGAGGTCAACAACTTTGCCGAGCATTGCCTTCGTACAACGGACCTCGGCAGTGATGCCGTCACCGACTTCCTCACGCTAACCTACTATGCAGGCAATTACCTCCACAAGGGGGTAGACGTATGTCCCATAGAGATGCAGGACACTTATGTTCGTCTCGACCAGTGTCTGGCCAGCCTCATGAAGTATATAGAGAACAAGGTGCAGAAAGGCCGTGTGCTCTATGTGCTTACCAGTACGGGTTGCTCCGACGAGGAGGCTGAGGACCTGACGAAATACCGCATTCCTACGGGTTCGTTCAACATCACGCGCGCACAATTATTATTAAATATGTATCTGGTGGCCGTCTATGGTCAGGGACAGTATGTCGAGACGGCCATGGACAACCAGCTCTATCTCAACCTGAAGCTCATCGAGAATCGTGCTCTCAACCTCGTTGAGGTCTTGGAGCGCTCTCAGGACTTCCTCATGCAGATGGAGGGTGTACGCGACGTGTTCACCTCGCAGCGCCTCACCGATGGAGCCGGTACTCCTGCCATCAGCAAGCTTCGCAATGCCTACAATCCACGTTGCTCCGGCGACATCCTCATACAGGTGGCCCCAGGGTGGCATCTGCTCAATGAGACGCTCCATCAGGATCGCCTCGTGCGCGATTCCTACATGGGATTTCCCTTGATATTTTATGGTTGCAATATAGAGCGAGAGACCATCACGACTCCCGTTACAGTCGATCATCTGGCACCAACTCTGGCTCGGTGCCTCCGTATCAGAGCCCCCAACGGATGCTCGGCCGCTCCGCTGTAAAATGTCCTTTAGATAAGCTGGACTCTCTATAAAATTATAGAATATCTTGCCACGCAAGACAAACCACTTTATTAATAAGCAAAAACAAAACACAACATATGGGATTTATTGATTTTTTGAGCAAGGTGTTTGGCAATAAGGCCTCTCGCGACCTGAAGGCTATCCAACCCCTTGTAGAGGAGGTAAAGGCAGTTTACCCCCAAATTCAGGCTTTAAGCCATGACGAACTTCGTGCCAAGACCGAAGAGATCAAGAAGCAGGTGCAGGAGGCTCCTGCCGAACTTCGCAAGCAGATTGCAGACTTGAAGGCTCAGATCGAGCAGACTGAGATTCAGGATCGTGCTCCACTCTTCCAGCAGGTAGATAAGTTGGAAAAGGACGTCCTCGAGCGTCTTGAAGAAGAGCTCGACAAGGTGCGTCCTATGGCTTTTGCCATCGTGAAGAGCACGGCAGAGCGCTTTGCCAACAATGAAAACGTAGAGGTCACTGCTACCGATCTCGACCGTGAGTTTGCCACCCGTTTCGACTTCGTAGACATCGAAGGCGACAAGGCTATCTACCACAATCACTGGGTAGCAGGAGGCAATGACACGCTCTGGAATATGGTTCACTACGACGTGCAGCTCTTCGGTGGTACCGTGCTGCATCAAGGTAAGGTGGCTGAGATGGCTACGGGTGAAGGTAAGACCTTGGTGGGAACCTGTCCCGTCTTCCTGAATGCCTTGACCGGCAACGGTGTACATGTGGTCACCGTCAATGACTACCTTGCCAAGCGTGACTCTGAGTGGATGGGTCCTCTCTATATGTTCCACGGCCTTCGTGTGGACTGCATCGACAAGCATCAGCCCAACAGTGATGCACGTCGTCGTGCCTATTTGGCAGACATCACCTTTGGTACCAACAATGAGTTCGGTTTCGACTACCTGCGCGACAATATGGCCACCAATCCCAGCGACTTGGTACAGCGTGGTCACAACTTCGCCATCGTCGATGAGGTCGACTCAGTCTTGATCGATGATGCCCGTACTCCTTTGATCATCAGTGGTCCCGTGCCTAAGGGCGATGATCAGCAGTTTGAGCAGTGGCAGCCTCTGGTAGAGAAGCTCGTTGGCGTACAGCGTCAGTTGGCTACCCAGTATCTGGCAGAAGCCAAGAAGCTCATCACCGAGGGTGTGCAGAGCAATGACAAGAAGAAGCAGGAGGAAGGTTTCCTTGCCCTCTTCCGCAGTCATAAGGCACTGCCCAAGAACAAGGCTCTCATCAAGTACCTCTCCGAGCCTGGTATCAAGGCTGGTATGCTGGCCACGGAGGAGATCTACATGGAGAACAACAACAAGCGTATGCCCGAGGCTGTGGAACCTCTCTACTTTGTGGTTGAGGAGAAGCAGAACTCTGTAGACTTCACCGATAAGGGTAATGAGTGGATGGCCAGCCAGGTGAGCGATCCTCAGCTGTTCGTCCTTCCCGACATCACTACGCAGATGAGCGAACTCGAGGCCAGCAACCTCTCCAAGGAGGAGCGCATCGAGAGGAAAGAGCAGCTCTTTGCCGACTATGCAGAGAAGAGTGAGCGCGTACATACCATCCAGCAGTTGCTCAAGGCTTATGCCATGTTCAACCTCAACGATGAGTACGTCATCCAGGATGGTGAGATCAAGATTGTAGACGAGCAGACTGGCCGTATCATGGAGGGTCGTCGCTGGAGCGATGGTTTGCATCAGGCTGTGGAGGCCAAGGAGCATGTGAAGGTACAGGCTGCCACCCAGACCTTTGCCACCATCACCTTGCAGAACTATTTCCGTATGTACCACAAGCTTTCTGGTATGACCGGTACGGCCATCACCGAAGCTGGTGAGTTCTGGGACATCTATAAGCTCGACGTGGTGGAGATTCCTACCAACCGTCCTATTGCCCGCAACGATATGAACGACCGTGTCTATAAGACACAGCGTGAGAAGTATAAGGCTGTCATCGAGGAAGTAGAGAAGATGCGTAAGGCAGGTCGTCCTACCCTGGTGGGTACCACCAGCGTGGAGATCAGTGAGATGCTCTCCAAGATGCTCTCTATGCGTAAGATTCCCCATCAGGTACTGAATGCCAAGCTCCATCAGAAGGAGGCCGACATCGTGGCTCTGGCAGGTCAGAGTTCGATGGGCAGCTATACGGATGTCGATGAGAGTGGCAACGAGGTGAAGAAGGAAGGCTTGCTGGGTGCTGTGACCATTGCTACCAACATGGCAGGTCGTGGTACCGATATCAAGCTCTCCGACGATGTGAAGGCTGCCGGTGGTCTGGCCATCATCGGTACGGAGCGCCATGAGAGCCGTCGTGTAGACCGTCAGCTTCGTGGTCGTGCAGGTCGTCAGGGCGACCCCGGAAGTTCTGTATTCTTCGTCAGCCTTGAGGATAAGTTGATGCGTCTTTTTGCCAGCGAGCGTATTGCCAGCGTCATGGACAAACTCGGTTTTGAGGATGGCGAGATGATCGAGCATAAGATGATCAGCAATAGCATCGAGCGTGCCCAGAAGAAGGTGGAGGAAAACCACTTCGGTGTACGTAAGCGTCTGTTGGAGTACGATGACGTGATGAACAAGCAGCGTACCGTCATCTACGAGAAGCGCCGCCATGCACTTATGGGTGAGCGTATCGGTATGGATATCGCCAATATGATCTGGGATCGCGTATGTCATATCGTAGAGAATTACGCCTATGAGAATATGGAGGAGAAGTTCATCGAGATCCTGGCCATGGAGTGTCCTTTCACTCAGCAGGAGTTTGAGAATACCCGCTCTATGGACGACCTCTGCGAGAAGGCTTATGAGGCAGCCATGGACAACTTCAAGCAGCACACTCAGGCTATGGCCGACCGTGCAAATCCTGTCATCAAGCAGGTATACGAGGAGCAGGGACAGATGTACGAGAACATCTTGGTGCCCATCACCGATGGACGTCGTGTCTATCAGATCACGGTTCCTCTCAAGGAAGCCTATGAGACTGAGGCTCAGGCATTGGTGAAGGCATTTGAGAAGGCCATCCTGCTTCATACCATCGATGAGGCTTGGAAGGAGAATCTCCGCTTGCTCGATGAGTTGAAGCACTCTGTCAACAATGCCAGCTACGAGCAGAAGGATCCTCTCTTGATCTTCAAGCTGGAGAGCGTGAAGCTGTTTGACAATATGGTCAATGTTATCAACAACAAGACCATCAGCATCCTCATGCGTGGTCAGATACCTATGCCTCGCCCCCAGGCACCTGCAGAGGAGGCTCCTGCTGAAGCGCCCACCGAGGCTCCTGCTCAGCAGCAGGCACCTCAGCGCCCCCAGCAGCCCATACCTCCCATCCAGCAGGCACCTCAGTACGCGCGCCCCAACTATGGCCGCCCTCAGTACACTGAGGGCCGCACGGATCTGACCGATCCCGCACAGCGTGCTGCTGCAGCCCGCGACACTCGTGAGCAGCAGCCTCGCATGCCCATGACGGCAGATAAGCTGCCTGGCCGCAACGATCCATGTCCCTGTGGTTCTGGCCAGAAGTTCAAGAACTGTCACGGTAAGGGTCTGTAAAAAGTAATTTTCAATTTTCAATTCTCAATTTTCCATTTGCTACATGAATTGTGAATTAACCATCGAGCGCGCCCTTCGCAAGGTCATTGCAAAGTATCCTGTTAGCGAGGAGCCTGTACTCACCGACATCCATTTGGAAGTGAAGCCCGAGTCGGGCGAACTGCTTGCTTATGACGACGATGACAACGAGCTGACTCGCTGTGTCGTTGAGGAGTGGATCGGCAAAGAAGATGAGGACTTCTACGACAAGGTGACTCCCATCCTCTGCAAGTCCATCGATGCCCTGCGTGGCGATATCGACCAGATGTCTGTGCTCCATCCCTTCTCATTTGTGCTGGTGGATGCCGACCATGAGACGATGTGCGACATCTATCTTGTCGACGAAGACCAGGAGATCATCGCCGGTAGTCTGCTCGAGGGTTTTGAGGAGGAATTGGACAGTTTCTTTGCCAGTCTGATGGAAGACTGAGAAGCTCCCCGGCGTAAGTCGTTATCACACATCCTATAGTGCTCAAGCGTGTTCTTCGGAACTCGCTTGGGGCTTTATGTGTATGTTGCGTGGAAATGCCGATTCGGCACATACAGTAGAACAAATATTACTTTTGTAACAATAATTATCAATAATTATCAAAAATGCTTATGGTAAAAAGAATTACTCTTTTTCGTGTCATGATGCTTGTCATGACACTGTTTAGTGCCTCTGCTGCATTTGCAGGAGATGGCAAGTACTATTGGTTCAAGACCGAGGCTGTAGCTTATGCTCCCGGCAATGGTCAGGTGTTTGTAGGCAAGAGCTCCGAGGAGCCTGTCTATCAGGATACCTGTCGTGCACAGTCTTCCAGCTCGCTCAATGCTTTCGGCTATTACTACTGGGCACAGCCTGCAGAGGAGTTCAACTTTGTAGGTTGGAGTGAGGATCTGGAGACCCTCGCAAGCAACGAGAATCCTGCATATTTTGCTTTTGAGTCTCCCACCGAGGGCACCGACGATGAAAACACTCCCAACTGGCCCGAGGAGCCCAAGCGTCTCTACGCTTGCTTCGGCTACATCCGTGTAGAGGTAGGAAAGGGTTATGAGGATCTGGGCAATGTAAGCATTTATCCTCTTTGCAACGAGGCTCGCGAGACCGTCACCCTTTCTGCTACACCAGAAGAAGGATGTGAGTTTGACTACTGGGAGAACGGTGCCGGTGAGCGCTTCTACGAGCCCGACCTGGAGTTCAAGGTATCTGAGCCCGATGTATACAAGGCTTACTTCAAGACCCCCGGTATGTACAATGTCCGTTTTGACAGCGAGGATATGATCGCATTCAGCCACCGTGGTACATGCGATCTCAATAATATTCCTGTAGTTGCCTACTACTTCAACAACCGCCAGATTATCAATGACAAGTTGGTTTTGGCCAATCCTCTGGCTTACAATGTAAACGAGACCCGTGGTTATCTGCTGGCTGCAGAAGAGCCTGGTACCTATCCCATCGTCTTCAAGGACTATACCGAGTCGAAGGCTTACAACGACCTCTTTACTGTCACTGAGGGTGAGGATGCCGAGGAAGGTGAGGTGACCGAAGGCGGTGAAGGGACTGAAGAAGGTGGCGAAGGCGAAGAAGGCGAAGGCGAGGAAGAGAAGGAGCCTTTCATCAACCTCGGCAAGAACGACTTCAACATCCTCATTCCTACACTCGACAAGGACTTCTGGCTCGACGAACTTCCCGATAGCTGCAAGTACTATACTTTCGATGGCAAGCAGTTCAATCAGGTTGTAGTAGAGGAAGGCGCATCTTTCCAATTCCCCCAGAACAGCGCCTTCCTGATGATTCCCGAGTCGATGGGTACTGGTAGTGTCATCACTCCTGCCAAGGGTCGTGCTGATATGATTTTCAACCCTGACAATGCATTCGACAACTACTATGAGTATCACCTCGATGAGGAAGAGGGTGGTGAGACCGATGCCATCACTACTGCTCCTGTAGTTCGCAAGGCTAAGGGTATTGCTTACGATCTCCAGGGTCGTCGTCTGGCTGCTCCTCGTCGTGGCGTCAACATCGTTGGCGGCAAGAAGGTTGTACTTTGATCCTTGTATGCTCAGTCTGTTGAGCGTAGGCAGAATAATTAACATTCTATTGGCGAGAATTCGTACATTCCGCCCAAACTGACAAATACATGATGACGCGATGAACCATCGTATTCTCGCCATCCTAACCCTATTCATCCTCCTGCCTCTTGGACCTCGTGCCCAGGAGCAGGAGGCTGATGACTTTATACGTGTGTCCCTCTGTGTGGCTTCTCCGGGAGAGGAGGTCTATGCCGCGCTTGGACATGCTTTTATTCGTACGGAGTGTCCCTCGCAGGGACTGGACATCTGCTATACCGAAGAGGCAGAGGATATGGAAGACGAGACATTGCGCTTCCTGACTGGTCGTCTGCAGATGCGCATGGTACCTGTGCCAACCTCCCTTTTCTTGGAGCAATATGCTTCGGCTGGACGTGCTGTTTGGCAGTATACCTTCCGTCTTCCCAACGAACTTGAGAACTATCTTTGGCAGATCCTGGACCAACGTGTGGCAAGCGGATCGGCTCCCTACGACTTCTTTGCACGTGGCTGTGCTTTCAGTTGCTTTCAGGTCATCCAAGAAGCCTTAGCTCAGCAGGATGTGGTATTTCCCGAGTGGGGAAGTGAGTACGAACGTACCGCTCGAGAGATAGCTCGCGATGCCAGTGAGGCAAGTCCTTGGGCGCAGTTTTGCTGGATGACCTTGGCAGGTAGCGGTGCAGATGCGCTATCACCTCCCGAGGAGAAAGTCCTGCTGCCCGAAGACCTTGTGCGCGTGTTGCAAGGTACGAAGGTAAACGGCCAAAAGCTCATTACAGAAGCACCCGTCATGCTGGTTGATGGCATGTCGTCGCCTACACCCAGTGGTTTCTTTACCCCCATGGTAGTTGCCCTTATCATCCTTGCATTGGTGCTCGGTGTGCGTCTGAAGTTCAAGGGCAAGATGCTTCTCCCTCTTGTGGTCCTTCATGCTCTGATGGGCCTGTTTGTATGGTACATCACCTTTGCCTCTGGTCTTCCCACCACGGGATGGAGCTGGCTGGTCATTCCCTTCAATCCCTTTGTACTGCTGCTTTGGAAGTGGCGTGAGCGTTGGGGACGATATTTTGTAGCCGGCATTGTGATTTGGGCTGTAGCTATGCTTCTCATGCCTCATCGCCCTGCGGAGTACTACCATTTGGTCTTGGCTTTCGCCTACCTGCCCCTCTATATTTAAGCGTTCGAGACGGGCGAATACGGAGAGGTCCGTGTGCCTTTCTTGAATAAATATTCTCATTATTCTTTTTTTGCATTCCTTTTCCTTAGGTACCCCGTGGTGCATAAGGCAGACTCTTTGTTGCTACAAATAGAGTCGACGATGCTGACAAAGTGTAAGTGCGGCACGCTCTTTGTTTGCTTGGTAGTAGGTTGCATGGTTGCATTTTGATAGTTCAAATCGCTTCGGGGCAAGAAAAAATAAAAAATCTTTGCATGTTTTAACCAAAATTAGTAATTTTGCACCTAATTATTATATATACTGCATCGGTAGGTTAAGAAAGGTAAATTCTCGTAAAGGATAACAAAATGCCTCTTTTTTTTACGTTGGTGTATTTGCATTCTTTTCGTTTTTCCTCCTTTTCCCGTTGATCAGAAAGAGAGAAACAAAAACAAAATATTTATTCATTAACCAAACAAACAAACAACATGGGTAAAAAATTATGGTTGTTCATTGCTTGCATGTTTATGACTGTAAGCATGGCGTTCGCCCAGAAGCAGATTACCGGTAGTGTAGTCGATGCTGAAAATGGTGAACCCCTGGTTGGAGTTGCCGTACGTGTTCCTGGCACCAACACTGGTGTGTTGACCGATGTCAACGGTAAGTTCTCCGTATCTCTTCCCTCAGGTAAGAAGAACCTGGATTTCAGTTTTATGGGTATGAAGCCCGCTTCTTTGACCGCTCGCGACGGTATGGTCGTTCGTCTGGAGACCGACACCAAGGCTATGGACGAGCTGATGGTTGTGGCTTACGGTACTCAGAAGAAGAGCTCTTTCACCGGTTCTGCAGTTGAGTTGAAGTCTGCTGACATTTCTGGTCACGTAGCTTCCAGCGCTACTAGCGCATTGGTTGGTAAGGTTGCCGGTATCACCGCTACTCAGAGCGATGGTGGTCCTGGCTCTTCTCCTACCATCCGTATTCGTGGTATCGGTAGTATGAGTGCAGGTAGCGCTCCTCTCTACATCGTGGATGGTGCTCCTTATGAGTACGGTATCGCTACCATCAACCCCAGTGATATTGAGACGATGACTGTCCTGAAGGATGCTTCTGCAGCTGCCATCTATGGTGCTCGTGGTGCCAACGGTGTCATCATTATCACCACCAAGAAGGCTCAGATGGGTCGTGATCCCGAGATCGGCTTCGAGGCTCGCTTCGGTAGCAACAGCCGTCTGATCCCACAGTATGAGACCATCAGCAACCCCGCTGAGTACTATGAGACTCAGTACAAGGCCCTCTACAACTCTAAGTTCTATCATGGTGCTTCTTCAGAAGAGGCTTATGCTTATGCAGATGCTGCTATCCTCGATAAGAACAACGGTGGTCTTGGCTATCAGGTATATACCGTACCCGAAGGTGAGAAGTTCATCGGTACCAACTTCAAGTTGAACCCTAAGGCTACTCTTGGTTATGTACACGGTGACTACTACTACACTCCCGATAACTGGTACGATGAGGCATTCCACAACTCATTCCGTCAGGAGTACAATGTATCTGCTTCTGGTGCTACCGATCGTTTCAACTACTATGCAAACCTCGGTTACCTCGGTGATGGTGGTAGCGTCAACAATTCTCGCTATGACCGCTACACTGCTCGTATCAGCGCTGACTACAAGATCAAGAAGTGGTTGACCTTCAACTCTAAGATGGCTTATACCCGTGGTGAGTCACAGTCTCCTATGTATGGCTCTACCTATGGTTCAAGCGGTAACATGTTCTACATCTGTAACACTATCGCACCTATCTATCCTCTCTATGTACGTAATGCTGATGGTACCATCAAGCGCGAGAATGGCCGCATCATCTACGATGCCAACCAGACAGATTTCTCACGTGCCGGTACTATGGGTAATGCTGTACGTGACAACGAGTACAATGTAGACAAGGGCCAGAGCAACTTGTTCAATGGTAACTGGTCATTGGTAGCTAAGCCCATCGAGGGTCTGACTCTGACTGCTGGTCTGAGCGTATCTTCTTACGACAGCCGTAGCAACTCTCTGTCCAGCATCTTCGCTTCTGGTTCAAGTGTTGACGGTGCTGTATCTGTAAGCAACTCACAGCAGTTCACCATGAACCAGCAGTACTTGGCTCAGTACGAGACCACTATCGCTGATGATCACAACCTGCAGGTATTGGCCGGTTACGAGCAGTACAACCTGAAGAGCGCAAGCCTGGGTGGTTCTAACGACCATCTCTACGATCCCTTCATCGCTGAGATCAACAATGCTAAGGGTACTTCTATGAAGAGCGTTTCTTCTTCAAGCGACATGTACATGGAGGAAGGTTTCCTTGCACGTGCGCTCTATGATTATAAGGATACCTATTTCCTCTCTGGTTCTTACCGTCGCGATGCATCTTCATGCTTTGCTCCCGGTCACCGTTGGGGTAACTTCGGTTCTGTAGGTGCTGCATGGCAGATCAACAACATGGACTTCATGGAGAATGTAAGTTGGGTCAACCTGTTGAAGCTGAAGGTAAGCTTCGGTGTTCAGGGTAACGACGACCTCGGTTACCACGCTTATGCTGACCGCTACACTACCTCATACAACGAGGAGACCAAGGAGTACTCTATCAAGCTTTCTTCAAAGGGTAACGAGAACCTGACTTGGGAGACCTCTAAGGCATGGAACACCGGTATCGACTTTGCTTTGTTCAAGCATCACTTGAACGGTAGCATCGAGTTCTACAACCGTGCTACTTCCGACATGCTCTACAGCCGTACTATTCCCTTGTCTTCTGGTATCAGCGCATCAAGCTATCCCGACAACGTAGGTAGCATGTACAACCGTGGTGTTGAAATCAACTTGAACGGTGTGATCTTTGACACCAAGGACTTCAAGTGGGATATCAACCTGAACATGACTCACAACAAGAACAAGATCACCTTCCTGGATGGTGAGGACTTGAAGTACAGCAACCAGATCCTGCACGAGGGTGGTTCTATCTACCAGCTCTACATGGTGAAGTATGCTGGCACCGACAAGACCAATGGTCGTGCTATGTACTACATGGATGTTGACCACTACTTCGCTCTGGATGGCGCGCCCATCAAGAAGGAGCAGGCTGACAAGCTCGGTGAGGGCAACTACACCAAGACTACTGAGACCACTACTACCTACGACGTTACAGCTGCTTCTAAGTACGATATCGGTTCTACCCTCGCTAAGCTTACCGGCGGTTTCGGTACCAGCCTGTACTACAAGGGTGTTGACGTAAGCGCTCAGTTCTCTTACTCTCTCGGTGGCCGTATCTACGATGGTAGCTACCAGCAGCTTATGCACAACGGTCAGTCTAACGGTAACGCTATGCACAAGGACCTCCTCGATGCATGGAGCCCCACCAATAGCAACAGCAACATTCCTCGTCTGAGCACCGCAGCTGCTGACGATCCCGGTGTCGTTTCACAGACTCCTATCGATCGCTTCGTTACCAGCAGCAACTTCTTGTCACTCAACAACCTCCAGGTAGGTTACTCACTGCCTCGCAACGTTCTGAACAAGATCGGTATCAACAGCCTCCGCGTTTACTTCGCAGGTGAGAACCTCTTCTTGCTGACCGCACGCAAGGGTCTCGATCCCCGCTACAACTACGGTATGGGTTCTATGACTACTGGTCAGGGTCTTGCAAGTGGTGGTTATGCTGCCATGCGTACCATTACCGCTGGTTTGAACCTGAAGTTCTAATCTTTTGTAGAGTAAACGAAAATCGCATACAACGAAAAAGTTAGAAAATATGAAACTGAATAAAATTTATATATTAGGACTTGGCGCAGCCATGATGGCTTCTTGCGCTGATATCGACGAGCAGTTTCCTCAGGGAGGTACTCTCACCAACGAGCAGGTTCAGGAGACCAATTTGACTATTCCCGAGCGTACTGAGGCAACTTTCGCCAGCATGTTTACTATGATGGGTAAGCCCCACATCACCTGGCCTACCGGTAGCAATTCAACCCGTGCCGATGATATGGGTCTCATCAGTGCATTCCTCTCACTCGACCTTGAGGGTGCCGACATGATTTCTGCCGACAACGACTACAACTGGTTCTCTACAGCTTGTGAGTTGTCTACCCGTAACCCCAACTATGCCAATCCTTACATCCGCTACGTCAATCCTTATCGTCAGATCGGTGTAGCCAACGATGTGATTGCCATGTACCCTGCCGACACTAAGGATGAGCATGCCCTCAACATGATGGCTCAGGCTCGTGCTATCCGTGCTTTCGACTATATGATGCTGGCTCCCTACTTCCAGTTTGGTGACGCTGCTCACTTGGATTCTCCCTGTATCCCTCTGCTGGATGGCAAGCATGGCTATGCTGAAAATCCCCGTGCTACCGTACGCGAGGTGTACACTTCCGTTATCGAGGACCTGAACTGGGCCGTAGATCATCTGACTGCTGAGCGTACCGATAAGGGTAAGATCAACAAGAATGTAGCTCTCGGTCTCCGTGCTCGTGCCAACCTGGCTCTGGGCAACTATGCTGAGGCTGCAGCCGATGCAAGCTTGGCTATGGAGGGCTTCAATCCCGCTACCATGGCTGACCTTTCTGCTCCTGCTTTCTGCAATCTGGAGGAGAGCAACTGGATGTGGGGTATTCAGGTGACCAACGACATGGTACTCTCTGATGGCGCTCCTACTTCTTCTTCATGGTATTCTCCTTTCTGTGGTGATGGCTATGCTGCTGCCACTCAGGCCACTCCCACCATCAACATCCTGCTCTATCGTCTTATCCCCGACACCGATGTTCGTAAGGCATGGTGGCTCGACGAGAATGCTTACTCTCCCCTGCTGGAGAAGGTATCTTGGGACGGTGTCACTGGCAAGGATCTGGCTTCTCTCGTTATCGAGGATGTCAAGGAGCCTTACTTGCCTTACAACACTGTTAAGTTTGGTATGAAGAGCGGTTGCGGTAGCGTACTTTGCAACAACGACTGGCCATTGATGCGTGTTGAGGAGATGATTCTCATCAAGGCTGAGGGTTTGATCAAGAGTGGCAAGGCTGCTGAGGGTGAGAAGGTGATGACCGACTTCATCAAGAATTACCGTGACCCCAAGTATGTACGTTCTACTGGCCGTAGCCTCGAGAACGAGGTTTGGTTCCAGCGTCGCGTAGAGCTCTGGGGTGAGGGCTTCTTCACTGCAGATGCAAAGCGTCTGGGCAAGCCTATCGTTCGTATCCATGCTGACAAGAAGAGCAACTATCCCGATGCCTTCCAGTTCAACATCAAGGCTGATGACGGTTGGTTGAACATGCGCTTCCCCCAGACCGAGAAGGACAACAACAAGGCTATTGTAGACAACATTGGTGGTGCTCAGCCCGAGCCCGGTCAGTATCCCGAACTTCGTGACGGTGTGACCGACTAATCATGTTTACCTAACAACTAAATACAAAGAAAGATATGAAACTCAATAAATTTTTCATTCTCATTGCAACCATGGTTGCAGCGCTCGGCTTCACAGCTTGTTCTGAGGAGGAGAGCTATGTTCCCGGTGCACCTGCAGGTAAGTACAATGTAGGTTTCGTCGGTGAGGAGAATCTTGTTCTTGGCATGACTCAGAATGAGATCGACGTTACTCTCGTACGTGCCAATGGTGAGGGTGAGCTCGAAGTGCCCATCCAGGGTCTTATGGTGCCCGACTGTGTCACTCTTCCTGCTTCTGCTAAGTTTGCCAATGGTGAGACCGAGACCACTATCACTGTTAAGATCAGCGACGACATGAAGATGTTCACCGAGTATGCACTCAATTTCTGCGTACCCGAGGAGTATACCAATCCTTATGCTGAGGATGCTGCCAACCCCATCTACAACATGACCTTCATCAAGGAGGACTTCAAGGTGGTTGCCAACGGTATATTCACCGATCAGATCCTGTTCGGCCAGGAATGGGAGCAGCCCACTGAGTACTCAGAGATCCTGGGTGTTTATCGTTGGGCCAACTGCTTCGCTGCCGGTGGCCACTGGTACTTCCAGTTCGACGGTGAGAACTTCAACTTCTGCGATGCAGAGGGCAACAAGGTTGAGACCTTCGCTTCTGGCTACGTACACAAGAGCTATGGTATGATCATGGTAGACTACCTCGCTGGCAATGCCATGGGTTACGATCCCGACGAGATGTACTTCTACATGCCTCTGAAGCTCTATGTATCTGCCGGTTCATTCGGTAGCAACTATGAGTACTACGAGGTTTCTGAGTGGCTCGAGAAGCCCTGGGAGAAGTAAGAAAATAAGCCAAGAGGAAGTCTTGTGGCTTTCCTCTGAAGCCTATACATAATGCACAGAAGGGTGTATCGAGGTCTTCGGACTGATGATACACCCTTGTGCGTTAACTTGCCGGGAGATGCAGTTCTCACCGATACAATGTTTTAATTATATCCATTTGATTACCTACTTATCAATATGTTGAGAAGGTTTTTTCTGATACTTGTCACCCTATCCACCATCATTTCCTATGTTTCTGCCCGTCAGCTCACCCCTGACGAAGCTCTTGCCCGTCTGCAAAGCGGCAGAAACCGTGTTTCATCCAAGGTGCACAGACAAACTCCTCGCCTCATCCACACGGTGGAGGCAGACGGTCTGTCCTTGCTCTATCTCTTTGGCGACGACCAGCAGAAGGTGACCATCCTGGGCGCAGACGATCTGCTACCTGAGGTCTTTGCCTATGACGTGAAGGGCTTTGATACCGAGCACATGCCTGCCAATCTGAAGTGGTGGCTTGAAAGCTACAAGGAGGCAGCCTTGCAGACCCTCAAGAGCAAGTCGCCCATGAAGGTTGCGGCTTTGGAGGCAGACCCCATAGC
Source organism: Bacteroidaceae bacterium (assembly GCA_045617275.1). GTDB lineage: Bacteria > Bacteroidota > Bacteroidia > Bacteroidales > Bacteroidaceae > Physcousia. The sequence goes on along the minus strand of JAZLII010000038.1, from coordinate 6,780 downwards.
GCCGCTTATCAAGACTAAGTGGGACCAGGGCGCACCCTACAGCAATCAGGTCGTTGCACAGCTAGGTGCCGATGCCCCGACCGGCTGTATGGCCACTTGTGTAGCCCAGCTCATGAAGTATTGGCACTATCCCGCCAAAGGTACAGGATCGCATGCTTACAACTGTGACATGGGTGGCCGTCTGTATGTTGATTTTTCCAGTGCCACTTACGATTGGGACTCCATGCTCGACACCTATGGAGACTATGCCGTCAATGGCTTTGGCGAGACCGGCCATACGGACTACACCGAAGCACAGGCTGATGCTGTAGCCCAGCTCATGTACCATTGTGGCGTGGCTCTCAATATGGACTATGCCCCAGAGGGCAGTGGTGCTTCCAATTATTCTTTTGGCAATGCCATGATCTCCTATTTTGGCTACGACAAGGGCATGAAGCTCCGTCAGCGCGTCTACATAGACGACGAGGAGTGGGTCGGCATGATCATGGACGAGTTGCGAGCCAGTCGTCCTATTGCCTATTCCGGTGCCACCAAGCACAATGAAGGACACATCTTCATCTGTGACGGCTACGATGGTCTGGGCTATTTCCATTTCAATTGGGGATGGAGCGGATGGGCCGATGGCTACTACATGATCACCGGTACGGATCCCTTGCATCCCGTCTATCATGGTTTGGGAGGCGCTGCAAGCGGTGGTTCGTACACCGAGCGTCAGGCCATCTACACTGATATTCGCCCTGCCCAGTCAGGCTCCCGTGTCGATGCCATGATGTCCATTTACGACCGTTCTGTCGGCTCACTGCCCAATCAGTACTATCTCGTACTTGACGAACTTGGACAGCAGATTTCAGGCAATGTCTATCGTGGTCGAGACTACCGCTTGTTTGGCAACCTGTTCAACACTTCCGTCCTTGACGTCACGGCTCATCTTGGAGCCATTCTTCGCAGTGTCGATACCGGCAAAGAGTCTGTATGCTACAGCCAGTATCTGTTGGGATGTGAGCCTGGAAGTGGATATTCGTCCATCGGCTTTTCCTTTGATGAGATAGAGGAGAATGGCACCTTTGAGGTCTTCCCTGCCTATCAGCCTGTAGACGATACAGGTCGTCCTCTGGGTGAGTGGCGCAAGGTGCAGTTGCCCAAGGGAGCTGCCGTGCCTACCGTAAAGCTCACGGGCCAGCTTCCTATCATGCAAGTGACCGACGTGAAGTTCACGGAGGACGAAAATGGCATCACGGAGAACCCCTTGCTGACGGTTACCATCAAGGCTCTGGCCAATTTCTCCAGCAAGCGCATCAGTGCCAATGTCTACGAGTGGGATGGAGCAGCAACGCTCAACACCTACTCCATCTCTTCTTCCCTCAGCATGAAGGCTGGTGAGACTAAGACTCTTGAGAACATCAAGCTCATGAGTTCGCTTCCCGCCAAGGCTCTCGTGGCCAACAAGGCATACCGTATCGAGATATACAGCCGAAACGAACTCGGTATCGGTCAGGTGGAGCATACGAAGTTCAACTTCTACATTGGCAATCCTGAGGCCGATGCGCTCAGAGCCATCTATGCAGACAAGGCCCCTGCTCCTTCTTACGATGGATACTACGACCTGCAGGGTCGCCGCATTGCCACTCCCACCCGTGGTCTCTATATCCATGGTGGCAAGAAGATCCTGAAATAGGAAGAAATACGAGATATACTAAGGTAAACATACAAGACGGGCATCCAATACGCTATGGTTGGATGCCCGTCTTTTTTTGCTTTAGGCCTTAAACCTTATAACCTCATAACCTTAAATCCTCAAAAGCCACCGTTCCCAACGGTTTTCCGTTGGGCCTTAAACCCTTACCACCTCATCCATCTTGATGTCGTGCTCTTCGGCAGGCACGGTGTCCAAGAGCTGGAAGGGGAAACAGAGGCCGAGGCGATAGGCATGGGTGAGATGAGGGAGGAGGCGGTCGTAGTAGCCTTTGCCTCGGCCGAGACGGTGACCGTCAGGGTCGAAAGCCATGCCGGGGATGATGGCAAGGTCGATGGAGGCATAGTCCGTGAAGAGCTCTCCTGTGGGCTCCTGGATGTGGAAGGCACCCTCGCTCGTGGTGCCGTCGAAGATGCGAAGCTCCAGGTCGTCACCGACCACGACGGGGAGCAAGAGGAGAAGACCCTCTCCCCCTCCCCCGTATCGCTCCGCTATGGGGAGGGACTTATCATCAGTATGTATGCCAGGCTGGTTCTTCTCCGTGATGGTTCGTAGCAGGAGGGACGTGTCGACCTCGTCGGGCAGGGCATGGTAGAGCAGGACGGTGCGGGCCTCCTGCCATCTGGGATGCTGCAGCACCTTCTGGCAGAGGGCCTCTGAGAGCTTGGTCCGCTCTTCGATGGGGCAGAGGGCTTTTCGCTCACGGATGAGTCTTCGTAGTTCTTGCTTGGTCATGGAGTCAGTATCGTGCGTGTGGTGCCATCTTGCATCTTCACGATGCGGATACCCTTCTGCGCTTGGCCGCCTCGTATGGGTCGGCCTGTGAGGTCGTAGGCGGCGGTGCTGCCAGCTTCTATGCCCTCTCTACCTTCATTGGCCCCTATGCTCCTGATGCCATCCTCGATGTCCTCTTCTACGGCGTCGATGCCCACCATCATCCAGTGTCGGCCCACGTCTTCGGCGGTGCTGTAGGCGTAGCTGCCCACGGGGGTGCCCGATGAGGTGGAGCCATTCTGAAGGTCGAGGTACTTGGTGGTCTTGTTCACTTTGATGCGATAGAAGTAGTCGTCGATAGGGTCGAAGACGAAGGCCTGCGTGCCACCCTTTCGAGCCTTCGCGCTGAGGGCATAGGCAGTACTGCTATAGGTGAGGTAGAGGCTGTCCTGGTTCATCAGCGTGAAGCTTCCGTTGCCATTGTCGATGATGTCCCATATCTGACTGCTGTCGTATCTAGCATCTTCTGCCGTCACCTTCTGAGTGGTTCCGGTGAGTGCGAGGTAGTTGTTGGGCTGTGCGATGAAGATGGCCTTGCCGGGCATGTTGTCCTTGCTCAGGCAGGGCACGTTGCTTACTGGTATGACCAGCGTGGCGATGCTGGAGGCGGGCAGGGTGAAAGTGAGGTCGCCGTCCTCACTGAGACTGAAGCTCCTGAAGCTGCCCATGTTGCTGCCCTCTGTGGTGAGATAGCCCTTGATGCTGCTTGCGTTGACCTCGCAGAAGCGGAGGCTCGCCTTGTGGTGCACCTTCATGGCTGTGGGGTTGACGACGACGAGCACCATCTCGCTACCGTCGGGACTCAAGGCACAGAGCGTGTTGCGATGCAGCGAGCTCACGAACTGATATCCAGCGGGGATGAAACGGCTGAAGTGCTGACGTACGTAGTAGTTCTTCACGCGCTTGGCGGTGCTGGCATTGCTGAAGCTCGCCTGTACCATGCACCACTGGTCGTTGTTCTCCTCCACGTACTGCCAGTCTATCCAGGCATCGGGTACCATGTAGCGTATGTCGTCCATAAGTTTCATGGCCATGTTGAGGTTGCCCGAGATGCCCGAACCTCCGCTGCCCACCTCGCTCATCCATTGGCGAAGTCCGAGGGAGCGTGCCAGTGCACCCACCTTCGCGCGGGTGTTGTCGTCGGCCTGGTAGGTATGCGTGTTCCACTGACCTATCATCTTGATGATGCCCGCGTTCTTGTACTGGCGCAAGGCGTCCAGGCCATAGCCCACGTTGGTCTCGTCGCTGGCTGAGATGACTGTGCTCAAACCGGACTTCTGCAGGATGGGGTAGAGCACCTTGATGAATTTGATCTGGCTCTGCACGTCGAAGTGGCAGCCCTCCTGTGGTCCGTTGGCATACCAGAAGCCCGTCATGCTCTCGTTGAAGGGCTCCAGGGTGCGAAACTCTATGCCATACTCCTCCTTGTAGTGCTTGCATACCTCCACCAGATAGTTGGCGAAGTCCTCGTAGTATTCCGGCTTGAGGTTGTCCTTGCCTCCGTCCACGTTGCCCGAGCAGCAGCCGCTGTAGGTCATCCACCAGGGACAACTGTTGCTGAAAGCCTCGAAGATGGCATCGGGTCGCTTCTCCTTGATCTTCAGCATGATCTTGCGCTGACCCTCGTCGCGCGACCAGATGAAGTCGCCTCCGCGCTTGTCCTGGAAGCCCTCCATCTCGGCTCTCAGACCCTTGCCCCTACCCATGTGGTGCAGGTCGCAGTGCGCATTGTTGGGGTCGTCACCGCCACCGATGTTGTAGCGGAAGATGTTGTAGTTGAGTCCGGTAGGCGATACCAGCCAGTCCACGAGTTTGTCTATCTGAGCGTCGCTCCAGCTACCACACATACGGGCCCACCAGCACAGGCTGACGCCCCATCCCTCAGTCACCTGGCGGCGTGAGGCAGGATTGACCACGTATTTCAGCGTGTCCTCCTTGGGCACCTCCGTGCTGGCATCAGCCAGGTACCACTGGTGCTTGGCGTCGCTGCCATTCTTGTCGCAGAAGACGTTGCTCGGTGAGGTGGTGGCATCGGTGCCCAGGTAGAGATTGTTGGCCGTACACTTTATCTTGATGTAAGTGCTGCCCACCTCCTCTATCTGCCAGATGGCCTCGGCTTTGTTGGCATCGCTTTCGAAGTATGTATTCCAGCTTCCGTTCTTTGTCAGGTAGAGCTTCCCTCCGTCTGTTCCGGTGTGGGCGATGTTCCACTTGCCATCCGAGCGTTTTAGCATCTCAAGCTTCACGGCCTTCTTGTCGGTGCGGTTGAGTATCTGTGCACGGTTGGCCTCTCCACAGCTCAACACCAGTTGGCTGCTGTGCATGATATACTTCTCCTGTGCCTGGGTGTTCAGGCATAGCAGGATGGCCAAAAGGCTACTGAGGGCTAATCTGATGGGGTGCATAGGTCTTAATTGTTAATTCAACTTTTCACTTTCTTACATCACTTTCAAGTGTACCTCCATGATGGCCTTGTACATCTTCTTATCCGTGTGCGTGTACACGATGGCCTGACGGACCACGTACGTACGGCCCTTGGTCAGCACGCTGGGCTTCTGACCCACGTTGCACTTGAAGCTGGCGGGGAAGAAGTTGGCATAGATGGCCGAGGTGCTTCCCCAGTCGCAGACATTGCCGCTCGTGTTGAACCAGTGTCCGAATATCGTGTCGCTGGAGTCGGTGGTGGTCGTGGTGTACTTCATCGTGGTGCCTGTGGCGTTCATGCCTGCGAAGCGTATGTCGCCGGGGTTGGAGGTGGTGTCGTTGCGCTTGATGGTCTTGAGCTGGGCGGTAGACAAGCCCAGTGCCTCGCTGATGGCATTCATGTCGTACTGCACGGTGGTGTAGGTGTAGCCACCGGTGCTGAGAGGCAGTGTGGCATTGATGACCACGGTGGTATCCTTGCGCTCGTAGTCCTCGGGGAACTCGCCGTAGTGGCGGTTCACGCCCAGGGCATCCGTGCCGTCCAGCTTCACGGCATAGGGCCACTGCTCGCCGTTGCCCGAGAAGGAGGAAGGCTCCACGCCGCGTGTCCAGGAGTGCGACCAGTACTTCGTAGGTGCTCCCATGACCACCAGCCAGAGATGCGTGCACTTCTCCGGGACGGTAAGGCTCACCTCGCCCTCCTTCGCCTTGCCCATCTCCGAGTAGTGACGTGTGCCGTCTGAGCAGTAAGCCACCAGTCCGTAGCGCCAACCCGCATAGCTGAGGTTGACCTTCGCATACCCGTCACAGCCGGCCAGACCCTTGAAGTGAACCTTGACCGTCGTGCCTGCAGCGGGGACCTTGAGCGGATTGGCATTGTAGCCATAGTTCTGCGGGCAGTAGGCAGGGTCTACGATCCAGTATCGGTTGTCCCCATCCAGGTATTTGGTGCGTATGGCCTCGCTGGGTTCGGTGAGACGCTGGGGCTCGAGGCCTATCTTGGCCTGGCTGTTGCTGTGCACGCCCTCTATGTCGATGCTTGTGAGGTGGGCAAAGGCCTGGTACATCTCGTCGCCGAAGCCGTCCACGCTCAGGCCGAAGATGCGCATGTAGGCCTGGCAGGGGTCTTCCCTGCTGCTCGCCTTGGCCTCACGCCAGATGCGACCGATGGTGTTCTTGCCGTGTAGCTGGCACCAGTAGTCCTGGTAGTAGCAACTGTTGTAGCGTATGTCCTCGTGGTGTATGTTCAGGTGGTGCGTGCGCAGGTAGCCCTCGTAGTACTCGCCGTCCGTATACTGGTACTGGGGATAGACCTTGTAGGCCTGCCAGTTGGCACAGTCCTCCCACCACTCGTTGTCGGTGCCCTGTCCCAGACCGTAGTTGAGACCGTTGGCCCCGTTGGAGTCCGCCCCCACGAGGTACTGGAAGGTGTGGCCTATCTCGTGAGCCAGCGTGTGGCCGTTGCGAGCTGTGGCGGCACGGGTGGTGCAGTGGAATACACCCACCTTCATCGACTTCGTGCTTTTCGAGGTGCCACTGTAGGCATAGTATACGCCGTCCGTACCACTGCCGTCAGCACGCCAGTCAGAGCCGTCCCAGCTCTTCTTCACGATGTACATCTCTATCTTCACCTTGTCGGTGGTAGACTTGCCCGGGGTGAGAAAACCCAGGTCCTCCACGTAGCACTTCCATATCTTCTCGGCATCCTGCAGCATCTTGTTGACGTCCACCGTATATCCGTCGTAGGTGATCTTGCCAGCCTTCGTCAGCGTCATGCCGTTCTCCCAGAAGACGGCAAAATGCTCACTCTCGGCAGAGCGCTGGAAGCAGAACTGCGAGGTCTCCTTGGTGAAGTCGCAAGAGGAGTACGTGTTGCTCTTGACGAGGTA
>JAZLII010000037.1:0-3619 GCA_045617275.1 Bacteroidaceae bacterium | reverse complement strand
ATACCACACGACTGGAAGAAGGAGTAATTATTGTTAAGGGTACAGCCGATGCAATACGCAATATTGACGATCCAGAGTTGCAGGTTGCTCGTATATATACGCTTAATGGTACGAAAGTAAATGGACGTCCTGCAAAACGTGGAATATACATAGTTAATGGTTTGAAAACGATGATCAAGTAATCCTCTTCATCATTACGGAAAATAGAGAAACCATCCGCAATTCACCTTACGAGATATGGATTTGCGGATGGTTTCTCTAATTTTCTACTAAATTCTTTGAACGGCAATCTCTTTTGCTTTTGCTCGGTCGGGTTTCCCCGTTCCCGTCAGCGGGAGTTCATCTATTAGGATGATGTGTTTGGGTCTCCAGTAGCGGTTTGTTAGTGTGTCTTGCAGTTTCTGCTCGTCAAGAGGAAGTGTGGTCAGAAGGACTACCGCTTCGCCAAATTTGTGGTCAGGAACACTCGTAACTTGTATCGTGTTGCCGAAAACGGGGCGTAGTGTTGCTTCCATCTCTTCGATTTGTATCTTGATTCCTCCCGAACAGATGGTATTGTCCGACCGTCCTATGATGCGAAAGTGCGGTGTTTTGCTTTCTTCTGCAAATTCTACTATGTCGTGAGTGACGAGTGTCGTAGGACAAACAGATGGCGCATCTATGATGAGACACCTCTCTGGTGTTTGTGCAAGACTTACGCCAGGTAGTGGTGAGTAGAAGGGAGTACCCATACGTCGCAGGGCAATATGACTTAGTGTCTCTGTCATGCCGTATGTACTATATATCTGGTTTGGGAATGTTGTCAGTGTACGTTCCAAATCGGCATCAATGGCACCGCCTCCGATGATGAGGACGGGAATCCTTTTAAGCATTTCCTTCTCCTCTTTGTGTTGAAGCGTTTCATAGACTTGGGACGGAACCATTGCTGCAAAGGTAATGGGCGTATCTATGACGTCCTTGCTTTTTTTACACAGCGTACGAAGTGGTCTGTTGGATGGTTCCACACAGACAAGTTTCATGCCTCGTTCCTCGGCTCTGACTATCATCATCATGCCTGCTATGTATTGCAAGGGCATGCATAGCAAGGCCGTGTCCCCTTCTTTCAGCCCGAGGTAGTCACATGTCATTTGTGCAGAAGCTCGCATTCTGTCCTTCTCAACTTCTATGACTTTGGGCACTCCTGTGCTACCGCTTGTTCGGACAGATAGGGTGGGGCTTTCAGATTGCCATTTCCGTAGAAAGGAATCCAGGGCATCTTTCATGTCTTCCATATTCATACGACTCTTTTTGACTTTCTTTATATCCACCATAGCTCCTCACCACGAACTACTGTCCGTGGTTCCGTGTTGTCCGTGAAGAGAAGTCCTGTTCCGAGTCCTTGTGGCAGGACTGGTTGATAGTTTTGTACCCATTGCGCTATGGCTGCGAGACCGATGTTCGACTCAAGTGCTGAGGTTGCCCACCAACCTATGCCTCTTTCCTTTGCCAGACGTATCCACTCGTCACATCCACTCAGTCCTCCATGTAATGAGGGCTTCAGAATGATATACTGTGGCCGGATTGTGTCCAGAAGGTCTATCTTCTTGGCTGTGTGATTGATACCTACAAGTTCTTCGTCAAGTGCAATGGGTAGGGGAGATTCCTGGCAAAGCTGTGCCATCTGTTCCCAATGACCAGCTGGGATGGGTTGCTCTATGCTGTGCAGGTGGTGAGAGGCAAGCCTTTGTAGTTTTGCGTGTACGCTTGCTAGGTCTGTCGGAGTACCCAGTCCTCCATTTGCATCGACACGTAACTCAACTACCTCCTGGGGGAAGTCCTTGCGAACCTGTTGGATGAGTCGCATCTCGTCTTCAAAGTTGATGGCGCCAATTTTTAGCTTGATACACCGAAATCCTACGCGAAGCTTCTCTTCCAGACGTTCTTTCATCTCCTCGTAGGTTCCCATCCAGATTAGTCCATTTATGCGACAGATGGGGTTCTCTTTGTCATCTTCTAGCCTTACGTCCGGCATGGTCGCACTTTCCAATCCGAATAAGATGCTCGGGTAGGAACGCAAACTGTCGTAAGGTATCTGACCAGTTTTGCAGAACGAATGACAAGCTTCCTGTATGTGTTGCTCGTATTCTTGTTGTGGCAACGCATCGCATGAAAGGTCGGGCAGTGGAGCACATTCACCAATGCCATGCCACCCACCCTCGTAGAGATGGATGTACCAGACATCGCGTGTGTGATATACTCCTCGGCTTGTGCCTGCAGGCTGCTTGAAGTGTAGGGTGCGATGTTCGATGTCGAAGGTCATGGTACAGATGTTTATTCAACCTCGAAGTAACTCTCCAGCTCTTTCTCTGCCGAGCCATCTTGATTGTCTATGTCACGGATGATTTTTCCGTTCTCCAATAAGGCAATGCGTGGACAGATGTCAACCGTATGACTAAGGTTGTGGCTCGAGACGAGGATGGTTGCTCCAGTTTCGTGGTTATAATCTTGCAACAGATGTTTAATGGAATTTTGCGAACTTGGATCAAGGAAGTTGAAAGGCTCGTCGAGTATGAGCAACTGAGGACGCAGCATGAGTGCGGCAACGATACCCACTTTCTGTTTGTTGCCAGCCGAGAGATTGCGAATAAGCTTCTTCTGCCCCATAATCTCTCCTGCCATGAAGTGTTCGTACTTTTTCAGTTCCTCTTGTAACTGCTCGTCGTTGATGCCGGAGATGCGTGCGATGAATTGCAGATACTCATCGGGTGTGAGATAGTCGATGATGAAGGAGTCGTCGATGTAGGCTCCTGTCCAGTCCTTCCATTCCTCGCTTTGGGCAACATTGATGCTTTTTTCTCCATTAACCAAGGTCACGCTACCGGTGTCTGCCTTGATAAGGTCGAGAATGAGTCGGAACAACGTACTTTTGCCTGCTCCGTTATTTCCAACAAGACCTAATATCTCGCCCGATTTGATTTCAAACTTCTCAATATCTACGGCCACTTTCTCTCCGAAGCACTTTTTGATATTATTTATGATGATTTCCATTGTTTTTAGTCGTTTAGTTGTTTTTTTCGATTTTTCGATTAGTCGATTTGTCGTTTAGTCGATTTCTTGTTTATTCGATTAGTCGTTTACTCGCAGCTAACTATGCACTATGAACTATGCACTCAGCACTACTTTCTCGTTGCTCTGAATCCTTCCATGTTTACATATCTCTTCTTCATGAATTGCTTGTAAGTAAAGACAAGCCACTTGCGGTGGGTGATGATGCCAACCGTACCAAGAGCAATGAGCACGATGTAGCCCCAAGGATCACCAAGAAGCGATACGCATAGGCGCTCTATGAGTATGGGAAGGAACATGATTGTCAGTGTGACGATATTTTGTGCTCCACTACCGGTCTTAGCTCCGAGTTTTGCGTTGAGAGGGAGGGTCTCTTTGTTGAAGGCTGCCATTTGAAACATCATGGGATAAAGCAGGCCACCAACGAAGAACATGTAGCCAAGACTCATCCAAATGGTTATCTTGCCAGAGATGCAGAGGGGCATAAGTAACATGAATGGTAGCAGTAGAATAGCTATGTAGAAGTAGAACTTGGCGGTGAGCAGGTCGAGGATGCTCTCCTTGCGGCTCATCA
>JAZLII010000036.1:0-6818 GCA_045617275.1 Bacteroidaceae bacterium | reverse complement strand
AAGGTGAAAGTCTTGAAGAGAAAAGCATATGGCTATAGAGATGATGAATACTTCAAACTACTATTGCTTGGAATGAAGGACGAGACCGTCAAGACAGAATAACGCATATCCGACCAACGGGAAAAGCGGAAGAACCTTATTTTTTTGTAAAAAGGCTCTTCATTAAAAAATAATTTGTACCTTTGACTTTGATATAAACTAAAGTATGCGGATGATGTAAAATCTTTGAATAACAGATCCATTCATGAAACGATTTCTCTATATATTAGGTTTTCTCATAGCATTTTCAGCAACTGCTTGGAGTCAGTCTTCACGGCAAATCTCACGTCTAGGCGATGCAGACGGAGATGGGCAGATAAGTTTGTCGGACCTCGCAACAGTTATTGACTATCTTGGAGGCTATACCACTCAGCCCATTGAACATGTAGGGGCTGACGTCAATGCTGACATGAAAGAGGATGAGAAGGATCTCGAGAAACTGGTAGAGATACTTTTGGGAAAAAGCCTGTCAATAGTATTGCCTGAGGAGATAGAGCAAGTGGATATAGAGAATGAAGCCGTCAAAGCCTACCTCGGGCAAAACATAGCCAGCAAGCCTATCTTTGGCAGTTCCACTTGGGCAACCACTACAGCACTCAACAAGAAATACCTCGACCATGACACGCCAATTGGTAAAACGATAACATGGGAAGGAAATGAAGAGAACAATTACCGTGTTGTGATTATCGATCTAATGAAAGAGCACCAAGGAAAATTCCCCGAAATATCCATAAAAGGCCTTAGCTATTCGTGCAACAACCTTGTACCAGGCCATGTCTATTATTATGTGGTGCGAAACGCAGATCGGGTGGAAGTGAAGTCGGGATTTTTCAAGGTAAAGGACAATCAAGTCCGTATGGTCAAGATCACGGACTCATGGAACTGGCGTGATCTGGGCGGATGGCCCTCTACTCTGGGAGGTAATGTCAAATACGAATGGCTCTACCGAGGAGGAAGTCTGAACGGGGAATGGCTGAAAGAACTCACATTTGGCTTCTTGAATCTTGGCTCAGATGCCGATAAAAGTAGCAGTACGGATATAGCCAACCCTGAGAACTATGAATTCAGTCAGATCTCACGTGATGAAATTATCGCTATGGGCATCCAAGGTGAACTTGACTTCAGAAATACAAAAGAAGAGAAGTCCGACAAAGACTATTCGCATGCCTTGGCTCTTCAAAACACGGCGGGTCAGGCCATACCTAATACTGGCATCGACGGATGGACATACGAGCGAATAAAGACTTCAGATGCATTGAGCAGCCCTCTGGGCAATGATGCCGTGGTGCGTGATGTGGAGTATCTGATAGACCAAGTGCTCTCAGGCCATCCAACTGCCTTCCATTGCAAGTCTGGAGCCGATCGTACCGGAGCCGTGGCATTTGTCATACTGGCCCTCTTGGGAGTGGAAGAAGGCTATATCGCTCAAGACTATGAACTGACTAATTACTCCAGCGAATTGGGTAGGGTGCAGAAAAAGTCACCCGCTTTCAGGGATAGAAAGGCCAATGACAAATCCAAAGAGATCAACACTTTCCTCTCCAATGGCATCAAAAAATCGGGGTATCCCGGCAACACACTCCAAGAAAAAGCCTACTACTACCTCAATCAGCAATTCACTACCGGCACCAAGATTTCTGCCTCAAAACTTGATGCCTTCATCGACTTCATGCTGGAAGAACGTTGAGCGTCTAGCGTTGAGCGATGAGCGGAGGCCCCTTTGGGGCGTCGAGCGTTGAGCGATGAACGTTGAACGGAAGCTACAAACAAAACTGACCGTTTAGCGGGGGATTACACATAAAAAGAGAAATGGTTATGCAAAAGATGCATAACCATTTTCTTTTCGTGACGAGGATGAGACTCGAACTCACACTCCACAATTGGAACTACCACCTCAAAGTAGCGCGTCTACCAATTCCGCCACCTCGCCAACTAGAGCGGAAAACGGGGCTCAAACCCGCGACCCCCAGCTTGGAAGGCTAGTGCTCTATCGACTGAGCTATTTCCGCAAAAGCGATGCAAAGGTAAGCATTATTTTTGGAAACCGCAACAATTTCAAGAGAAACCATCAATTTTTTTTCAGTTCTTGGGAAAATATCCTTAAAAGTAAGTTGATTTTGCATTAGAAACGGATAGACAGATAGAAGCGAGGCCCCTTCTGCTTGAGGTTGAAACGCTCCGTGATGAACTGTCCTTCATGGTCTTCATCATCGTACTGCAATTGCTTGTACCGACCGTCGCTCCAGGTGTTTTCCACACCCAGGGAGATCACCTTGTAGGAGAGGTAGGCACCATAGCTGTAGCCCAGGCCATAGCCCAAGGTGTAGTTGCCATTCTCCAATAGGCATGTGGCTGTGGGGGTGAAATGGGCATAGAGGGAGATGATGAGATGGTTCCAGGGATTGATGCTCACCACGGGACCAAAGTGCCATCCATAGTCTATCTTCTGCATATCCATATCGAGTGGCTCATCGTCAAAGTCGGAAGCAGGCCAGTCGGTGGGGACATCATCGGAAAGAGCGCTAAAGCCTTTGAACTTGAATCTGGTGTACGCCACATCGAAGAAACCGAAGTCCATACCTATCTTCACCATACCACCGATGGGTGTCCGGTGGAAATAGCCCGTACGACCACGAGAGATCTGAGCCGAGAGATCACAATCCCACGACAAGGGCAGTTCGTCATTGCGATCAAGAGAAGGCTTGCCATACATGAACTTCCAGTACTTCTTGCGCTTCCACACATTGTCATAATGGCGCTCCAGCTCGATACTGTTGACCTTATCGGTGAGCTTACTGAGCTGAGAGTGAAGCATGTTGATAGTATCCTGTGCAGTGGCCAGACGTGGGGCGTCCTGCGCAAAAGTGGGTGTACTTGACGCAAGCAGCAAGAAGATGCCGCATGCCAATCGGGTTAGTTTCATATAAAATCTCTTAATTTGTTATCCTAAAGACTGAGCCAACTGATGCTCAAATGCCTCAACTTCCAGACGAACTTGCTCCTCGGTGAGGGTGGGGCAGAGATGGGCCAGACGGGCACGAAAGGTTTCGGTAGCCTTCATCTTGGCTATCTGCTTGCCAGCCTTCATACCACTGGCATAAGGGGTGTGGGGCAGGAGGGCCCTATTGAAATTTCCATCACTCATACTGCAAAATTACAACTTTTTACGGTAAAAGGGTCAAAAAAAGCGCAAAAAATAGTATATTTGCATTCGAAAACCATACAATATCACCTATTTAAAAATTAATTGTACGACTTATGTCGAACAGATATAGCCTACTTGCCATCATCCTGCTCCTCCCGCTGATGCTCCTGGCCAAGCCCAAACAGAAGGTATGGGTCATCGATGCCGGACACGGTGGCAACGACCATGGATGTGAGACCTCAACGACAAGAGAGAAGGACATCAACCTGAAACTGGCCAAGCGTGTGGCCGAACTGGTACGCGCCAACCTGCCAGACGTGAAGGTGGTTATGACGCGTGAGTATGACAAGTACCTCACCTTGGACCAGCGTTGTGTGATAGCCAACAATGCCAATGCCGACCTCTTCCTCAGCATCCACGTGAATGCCGCTCCCGAAGTGAATACCATCCGTGGTACAGAGACTTTCTATGGTCCTCAGGGTGGTACGGAGGACAAGGAACTGGAACGCCTCCGCAAGAAGAACATACAGAAGAGCGAGCTCCTGGCTTGGATGATGCAGAAATACTATGGCATAGCCGGACGACCCATCAGCCGAGGCGTGAAGCGTGAGCGCTACTATGTGTGTCTCTACACGCGAATGCCTGCCATCCTCACGGAGGTGGGTTTCATCTCCACACCCAGCGAGGAGAAATACATGACAAGCAAGGAGGGATCGGAAGAGATAGCCCAGTGCATCTACCGCGGACTGAAGGACTATGACGAGACCGTAAGCAACGATAAGATACAGAGCACACTGGCCAGCCTCAGACGTACGGGTGGACAGAGTAAGCAAAACGTGATACCCGCAGGCAAGGGTCCAGAGATACTGCTGGCCGATGCCACCGAGACTCCCAAGACAGAGCCCACACCTGCCACCACAAGCACTCCCGCTACGGACAGCAAAACCGTAGCCTCTACCACCACAACCCCAACCGTGGAAGTGAAACCCGTAGCAACGGCCACAACTGCAACTTCCACTACCTCCACCACCACGGCTACTACATCTACCTCATCCAATAAAACGACTGCCACTACCACCACGGCCACTACGGCTACTTCAACCAATAAAACTACCGCCACTTCTCCCGCCTCTACCACCTCTGCTACCACCAAGACGGAGACAAAGGTGCCCGAGAAGAAGGCAGAGAATGTGGAGAAGGTAGAGAAGAAAGAGGAGAAGAAGGTGGAGGTGCCCGTGGTACCTGTATTGAAGAACGACGACAAGCTCCTTGAGAACACCAAAGAACCCGAGGAGATAGTCGAGGAACTGCTTTTCAGCGTGCAGATCTTCTCCCTCCGAGCCAAACTGCAACCCAATGACGAGCGCTTCAAGGGCCTAAAAGACATCCTCGTGGTGGAGCGTGAAGGCCTCTACAAGTATCTCTGCGGTACCACCAAGGACTATGCCGGAGCACGCAAACTGCTCGCCACCGTACGTGAGACCTTCCCCGATGCCTTCCTCGTGGCCTATCAGGGTAGCCGACAGATCTCCATGTCGGATGCCATCGAGATGCTCCCCAAGTAGCCACCTGTCCGGCTGAGGTGGGACAGCCCAGCCGGGTTCCCGTTCCCCAAGTTGTAACTTGGGGCACAGAACAAAGGACTGCACCAAGCGCTCAAGCACCCACCAAAGATAGCCACCGTGCCCCAAGCGTTAGTTTGGGGTGAAGACACTTCTCCACTTGTCTCAATTGTCTCAAATCTCAATTACAAGTCGCCCCATGTTCGGAACGCTCAACTGGATCACACTCGCCTTATACCTCACAGGCATGCTTGCCCTGGGACTTTTCTTCATGCATCGCAACAAGGATGCCAATGACTTCTTCCGAGGAGGAGGACGCATACCTTGGTGGGCGGCTGGCATCAGCATCTATGCCACCATGGTGAGCTCCCTTACCTTCATGGGCATACCGGCCAAGGTATATGCCACCAACTGGACCTATTATCCCATCCTGGCTACCACAGTCCTTGTGGCCATCTTCGTGATACGCTACTACCTGCCATACTTCCGCAAGGGAAACATCACCAGTGCCTACGAGTACTTGGAACATCGGTTCAACACCACAGCCCGACTGGTATCGAGCGCCATGTTCATCATCTACATGCTCGCTCGTACGGCCTTGATACTCTATCTCCCTTCGCTGGCTCTCTCAGCCGTAACGGGCATCGACCTCATCCTGTGCATCCTGCTCATCGGACTAGTCACCATCGCCTATTGCGCCATGGGTGGCATAGAGGCCGTAATATGGGGCGATGTGATACAGGGTGCCGTACTCGTGGGAGGTGCCTTTTTCCTCGCCATCTGGCTTATGCTACACACCAAGGGTGGGGCAGAGGGTTTCTTCCAGATCGCCTCTCAAGACCATAAGATGCAACTCTTCGACTGGTCGTGGGACTACCGTACGGTCACCTTCTGGGTGGCCATCGTGGGAGGTTTGGCCAACAACCTCATCTCCTACACGAGCGACCAGACCATCATCCAGCGCTATGTGACCACACGCGACGAGCATAGTGCCTCCCGCAGCCTTGTGCTCAATGCCTGTATGTGTCTCTGTGTGTCGCTGGTGTTCTACTTCATCGGCACTGGCCTCTACACCTTCATACAGACTCATCCGGGTGAACTCGATCTCAGTCAATGCCAAGGGGATGCCATACTGCCTTACTTCATGATGGCCAAGATGCCCCAGGGGGTAGCCGGTCTGCTCATTGCGGCCATCTTTGCCGCCACCATGAGCACTATCAGTAGCAACATCAACAGTGTCTCCACAGCTTTTACCGTGGACTTCTGGAAACGTCTCCGCCCACAGACTCCTGAGGCTTCCACCCTACGTGTGGCACGATGGTCCTCCGTCATGACGGGCATCGTCGGAGTAGTCATAGCCTTGCTGATGGCCACAGCAGATATCCGTTCGCTCATCGACTATTTCAACTCCATCCTCGGCTTGCTTACTAGCGGACTGGGTAGTCTCTTCTTCATCGGTGTGTTCCTCCCCAAGATAGGAGCCAAGGCGGCACTTACCGGCTTTGCCGTGGGCACACTCTTCGTCTTCTGGCTGGCCTATGGTACGGACGTCAACCTCTTCCTATATGGTGCCGGAGGCATGACCGTAAGCGTGCTGACTGCAATGCTTGTAGAGAAAATTAAGAACTCTGCGATTAAGCGAGAGCATAGCCTCAATTAAGAAATAAGAATGACACCCTTTGCAAACGCAAAGGGCACAAATAGTTGTGGCCAAGATGAAGGCTGAGGCCAGGAGAGAAAAAAAGGAGAAACCGAGAGGTTTCTCCTTTATCCTTTATTGTCTTGTGCGGTTCTATGAATGGATCATACGGGATAATCGGTGTACATGAAGCGCTTGATGGACTTCTTGGGGGTCTTCTCAAACTCCTTGTCCAGGATGCGGATGCCTGAGAGCTGGCAGTAATTGGGCAGGAGAGCATTGAGTTCCTTACGGTTCTGCTCCATCACAGCCTCTACATCGGCAGGAGCCAGGTTGAGGTTCTTCACCTTCTCCTGATCGGGATATACGAGACCATAGAGCTTCTCACCCTTCTGGATGACGAGACACTCATTGACAAGTGCTACATTGGCCA
>JAZLII010000035.1:0-9535 GCA_045617275.1 Bacteroidaceae bacterium | reverse complement strand
GGCATGTCCAACCAGCCGATGATACTCACCCGTGGAGGATTTTTCACAAGTGCCGTCACCGTAGGCATCACCAACGACCTGGGCGGACGTGTGTATTACACCACAGATGGCTCACAGCCCACCACCTCTTCTGCCATCTATACCGGTCCTCTCACCTTCGACAAGACCACCATCCTCCGTGTTCGCATCATCGAGGACGGCAAGATGCCCGGTCCGGTACTCACGGAGAGCTATTTCGTCAACGAGGCCTTCGTCGGTCATCAGCTGCCCGTGGTATCCATTGCCACAGAGGATGCCAACTTCTGGGATGCAGAGAAGGGTATCTATATGCAAGAATTCAAGCCTGACTGGGAAGTGCCGGTCAACATCGAGATGTTCCTCAACAACGGCAGCGACCGTTCGGCTTTCAACGAGGCTGCTGGCATCAAGATCAACGGTCTCTACGCCTGGCAGTTGCCTCAGAAGATGCTGGGCGTCTACTTCAAGAAGAAATACGGAGAGAACAAACTGGCCTATCAGCTCTTCGTGGACGATGAGCGCAGTTCGTTTGACAACTTCTCCCTACGTGCCTCCGGTAGTGACTGGAGCTACACGCTGATGCGTGACGGTCTGACTCAGCAGGCTGCCCGCAAGGGGGAGATGAATCTGGACCTGATGGCTTTCCGTCCCTGTGTGGTGTATGTCAACGGTGAATTCTTGGGCATACACAACATACGCGAGAAGGTGGATAAGGACTACATCAAGCAACACTACGGCTACGGAAGCTCAGAGTTTGACATGGTAGAAGGTGGCGACACTCCAGAAGTGGGTGGGCTCGATGCCTGGGAAGAATACATCGACTTTGCCAAGAATGGCAACCTGAAGGATGATGCCAACTTTGCCAAACTGGCTGAGCAGATGGACTTGGAGAACTTCACCGACTATCTCATCGCAGAGACCTACTCGGGCAACACCTCGCTCAGCCACAACACCATGGCATGGAAGACGCACGAGGGGGGTAAGTGGCGCTGGATACTGATGGACACGGACCGTGGATTTTTCAACTACGACGAGAATCTCATCAGCTATTTCATCCCACGTTCTGCCTGGCCTTTGAAGAACATGCTCAACAATGAGGGCTTTAAGAAATATTTCTTCAAGCGAATGGCCGATCAGCTCTTCACCACCTTCAACACCAATGAGATATTTCGCCAGATCGATGAGCACAAGGCCGATATCGACCCGGTCATCTCGCAGCACGTGGATCGCTGGCTGGGCACGACGTCTTCTTATGGCGATGCCCTCAAGTCGGTACAGTTCTGGCAAAATGAGGTGAACAAGCTCAAGGACTTTGCCACAGGACGTATGACCGTGCTGATGGACGACCTGCGCAACTATGGCCTAAGCGCTCCTGCCATGCTCTCCATCTCCTCATGGCCCGACAATGCCTGCCAATATGACTTCAATGGGCATGCCATCCACAAAAGTGCGTGGAGCGGTCTCTACCCCACTCACTCCGATATAAGCCTCACAGCCAAGCCTCGTGCAGGGTATCAGTTTAAGGGTTGGCAGCAGGTGAAACTGACCGACCTCATCTCACGTGGCAGCCTGTGGAAGTACATGGACAATGGCACAGACCTGGGCACGGCCTGGCAAGCCCTTGACTATGCTGACGGAGCCTGGAAGGAAGGCTTGACCCCCATTGGCTACGGACATAGCATCACGAAGACCACAGCCTCCTATGGTTCGAGCAGTAGCAACAAGTACATCACCACCTATTTCCGCAAGCATTTTGACGTGAGCATGCCCACGAAGGATGTGCGTGCAGCACGCATCTTCCTGCTCCGCGAGGATGGAGCCATCGTCTATCTCAACGGCCAGCGCATCATCACGTCCAACATGACTCTCCACCCCGAGAACCTCAACTACAAGACGCTCTCCAAGGCTTCCATCTCAGGGGCGGCAGAGAAGCTCTACGTGATTTACGACATCGATCCTTCGCTGCTGCGTCAGGGTGAAAACGTATTGGCAGTAGAGGTACACCAGTGCGCTGCCAACAGTTCGGACATGCTCCTCGACGTCCAGCTTCAGGTGGAGACACTCGAAATGGATGCTCCGCTGATCGGAACCAGTCCACGAATGGATTTCCAGCTCAGTGGCGACATGGCTGTCTGTGCAGTCTACGAACCAACAGGTGAAAGCATAGTGCCCGATAGTATCCATGCCGACATGGTACTCTACAAGGCTAAGTCGCCCTATCTCGTGACAGGCGATGTGGTGGTGGATGCCGATGCGCGACTCACCATCGAACCTGGCGTAGAACTGCTCTTCTCTCCGGGAGCGAGCATCTACGTGCATGGTGCCGTCACAGCCGAGGGTACACCCAGCGACAGCATACTCTTCCGTCTCAACCCACAGTACGATGCAGACCTCAGCTGGGGCGCACTTTGCTTCATCCATACGGGCGACAAGGTATCGTCCATCAGCTATGCCGAACTGCGTGATGCCAACCAAGGACCGAAGGAGTACAACTGTGTGGCTGCCATCTCTGGCTTCGGCACAACGCTCCGACTCGATCACCTCAACATCACCCAGGTGAAGGCCAACCCCATTGCCGTACGATATAGCGACCTTCGTCTGACCCACTCCGTACTGCATGCCGACATCACAGGCGACCTGACCAACGTGAAGTATGGCAAGGGCTACATCTCTGACTGTGAATACATCGGCAACGACATGCCCGACACCGATGCCATCGACTACGACGGCGTGACCGGTGGTGTGATACGCAAGATCACGGCTCACGGATTCCTGGGTGACAACAGCGATGCCATCGACCTGGGCGAGCAGGCCATGGATGTACAGGTGGACAGCATCTTGGTCTACGACGTCACGGACAAGGGTATCTCGGTAGGTCAGCGCTCTACAGCTCATGTGACCAACTCCACCTTCATCCACACCAATCTGGGTCTGGGTGTGAAGGACTCTTGCACCGCCGTAGTAGAGAATTGTACCTTCTATGCCGTGCAAAATCCCATCTCGTGCTACGAGAAGGTACAGGGCCGTGCAGGAGGCAACGCCTTCATCGAGGCTTGTGTCTTTGCCAACAGCAGTTCGCAGGACATCGTCTGCGATGAGAAGTCCTTCGTGCGCATCCATCGTTCACTGTCCGACACGGAGTCGCTCTCGACCTATGGTACCGACAACCTACTAAGCGACCCCGCATTCCGCACCCCCGCACTCTTCGACCTTCAGTCCGATTACCTAGACAGCGAGAAGCTGGGGTCGCGCTACCTGCCTGAGCGCCCACAGCCTCAGCCTGTCATATCGGAGATTTGCTATGCTCCCATCGACTCTCTCGGACAGAGCGAATATCTGGCGCTCACCAACCCCTCCGACATCTCTCTCGACCTCAGTGGCTATACCTTCTCCAAGGGTATCACCTTCACCTTCCCCGAAGGAACGGTGCTGGAAGCTGGACAGCAACTTTACATCGCTCAGCAGGAGACTGCCTTCTTGCCCGATGCGCTGATCTGGACGAGTGGCAAACTGGCCAATGAAGGAGAGCGTATCCAGCTCGACACTCCAGATGGTATCGTAGTGGACCATGTTCGCTACAGTTCCGCTACTCCCTGGCCTCTCCTTACCGAAAAGGAAGGGGGCAACATCCTCGTACTCACCGACCCGCTCAAGGACAATCACCTTGCGGCCAACTGGAGCATCCTGAGCACCACCGACATGGCCCAAGTAGGCGATGCCAAGAGTCTGAATTTTGATGCATCGACAGGCACAGTCACCTTCCACCCCGCCCGAAGCTCCCGTGCTCAAGCCACAGTATTGGACACCAATGGCAGACTCATCCAGAAGTTCTCCGCCACCCATGGCACCGAGTATACCCTACCCTCTGCAGGGCTCTACATCGTCCACTTCGAGGGCCAATCCTACAAACTGCTACGCATCAGATAGTTCATCGGGCACAAAGTGCAGCTCTGCATTCGCTTACTCGCAACCTTGAGTTTGCTAACGTTCGACAGCGCATACAAGCGAGCCTGAATTTTCAACTTTCAATTCTCAATTTTCCATTCTCAATTTTCCATTACACAAGCCATGTCATTCAAAGAATTATGCCAGGCACGCTACAGTTGCCGCAAGTATAAGTCTCAGCCCATCGAGGCAGAGAAGTTGGAATATATCAAAGAGTGTGTACGCCTTGCCCCTTCGGCTTGCAACAAGCAGCCCTGGAAGTTTCTTTACATCACCGAGCCTGCCTTGCTTGCCAAGGTGAAGCAAACCTATAAGCGCGAGTGGATAGAGTCCGCTCCTGCCATCATCATCTGCCTGGAGGACCGAGACAACTGCTGGACGCGCTCTTCTGACGGCAAGAGCCATGCTGACATCGACATCGCCATTGCCACAGAGCACCTTTGTCTGGCTGCTTCAGAGCAAGGACTTGGCACTTGCTGGGTTTGCAACTTCGAAGTGGATACGCTCAAGGCTTGCATGACAATGCCCCAAGGATACGAACCTGCAGCACTCATACCCATTGGCTATCCCGATGACGAGGTCAGCAAAAAGGTACGCAAGAATATGGAAGAAATCTGGGGATAAATCGCCCTAAGTAAGTGATCAAAATTATTTATACGAAAGTCACTTACTGAAACATACTATAAATAATTTTGATTACTTATCGTCCTATTAAGAATATAGCGGGAACCTTGCTCAGATCGGGCAAGGTTTTCTTTTTCCACTCCTGGATGGTGTGGGTGTGGATGTACTCCTGGGCCGTGGTGATACCAGCGGCGATGCACATACGGGTCTGAGGCCGCAACGTGGCAAGGAGGGTATCAAACATCTTCTTGTTGCGATAAGGCGTCTCAATGAAAAGCTGAGTCTGCTGCTCATTCCAAGCACGGGCCTCCAACGCCTTGAGCCGCTTGGCACGGTCGGCTGCATCAACTGGCAGATAGCCGTTGAATGCGAAGCTTTGACCGTTCAGTCCACTTCCCATCACGGCCATAATCATGGACGAAGGCCCCACCAGCGGAACGACCTTCAAGCCCTTGCGTTGCGCTATGGCCACCACGTCTGCACCAGGATCGGCCACAGCGGGACAGCCAGCCTCGCTGATGACTCCCACAGGATGCCCCTCTTCGAGCGCTTTGAGATAGGTGGCAAAACGCTGTGCATCAGCATGCTTGCCCATCTCATAAAACTCGGAATCATCGATGGGGAAAGTACGGTCCACCTGTCGCAAAAATCGCCGCGCCGTGCGTATCTCCTCCACGATGAAGTGACGTATACCCATGATGACATCATGATTGTACGAAGGAAGTACCTGATCGACAGGTGTATCACCCAAGGTGACAGGTATCAAGTAAAGAGCTGTTTCCAAGATCATCAATTCTTATTTTTCTATTTTCAATTCCCAACCTTTAATTTCCCAAACGTTTTCTTTCCTTTAAAATGGTACTGCCAGAGCAGGCATGCAGGGAACTGCTCAGGAATGGGATCAACTACGGCATAGCTGAGGTTGGACTGACGAGATGCAAGGAAATCGGACTTCATGCGTCGGAAGTCTCTCCTACCCTTCCACACAGCCTTGAAGGAGCCCCATTCGCCTTTCAGCAAGAATACAAATGAGGCAAGCGCATCAAGCCACAGACGCCAGAACATCACGGTACGCAACCGTTCCTCAGGAAGATTTTTGTAGAGAAGGAGCATGTTGTTGCGGAAGTTAAGATAGGTCTTGCGAGGATTTTCCTTGGGCAAAGTACCTCCACCGACATGGTAGACTACCGACTGTGGTATGCAAACTATGCCCATACCACGACTACGAAGTCGCCAGCAGAGGTCTATCTCTTCCTGATGGGCAAAAAAGCGTCCATCAAGACCGCCAACTTCCCAATACGCCAGACGACGTATCATCAGCGCGGCACCCGTGGCCCAGAATACAGGAGCCACATCGTCGTATTGTCCCTCATCCGTCTCTACGGTATCAAAAATGCGACCTCTGCAGTAAGGATAGCCCAGTCGGTCAATGAAACCTCCGCAAGCTCCTGCATACTCCAGCTTTTTCTTGTCCCATTGACAGCGAAGCTTGGGCTGACAAGCTGCTACATCAGGGTGCTCATCCATATACTGGAGCATAGGCTGAAGCCAGCCTTCCGTGACCTCCACATCGCTGTTGAGCAAGAGATAATACTCTGCCTCCACAGGCTGAAGTGCCCGATTGTAGCCTTCGGCAAATCCGTAGTTCTGGTCCAAGACTATCTGCCTCACCTCGGGCATCTCTGAGGTGAGCCACTCCAAGGAATGGTCCGTGGAGGCATTGTCGGCCACCACAATATCTGCTTCAGGCGAATAACGCACTACCCCTGGAAGGAAACGCTTAAGCATCTCCTCACCGTTCCAGTTCAATATGACGATAGCTATCTTGCTCACTCTCTCAATTTCTAATTTTCTTATTTTCTACCTTCAAACCATTTTCAATATCTCTGCCTGCAACGCATCGCCTTTCTCATTCCATTGTCCCAAGCGAACTTCTACGATGGTGTTGTCAAGAGCCTCTGTCTGCTCTTCGCTCACACGAACCTCCACCTTGATGTAATTGTCTGTAAAACCATGCATCACACCAGGTGTCTTGCTGTGCTCCAAGAGTACGCTTCGTGTACATCCCACGTAGCTATCGTAGAAAGCATGTAGCTTCTCATCGGATATGCCAAGCAGGACATTGCTGCGTCGGTGTTTCTCCTCCTCACTGACCACATAGGGTATATCAAGCGCCGTTGTGCCAGGACGCTCACTATAGCTGAACACATGCAACTGGCTGATAGGTAAAGAGGAGACGAACTGCTCCGCTTCCGCAAAAAGTTCGGGTGTCTCACCACGCGTACCGACTATCACATCCACTCCGATAAAGGCATCTGGCATGAGGGCCTTGATGCGTTCCACCTTGTGACGGAAGAGGTCCGTGTCGTAACGGCGGTGCATAAGCCTCAAGACTTCATCACTACCACACTGCAGAGGTATGTGGAAGTGTGGCACGAAGGCACGGCTCTGCGCACAATAAGCGATAATCTCGTCGGTAAGCAAATTGGGTTCGATACTGCTGATACGATAGCGTTCTATGCCCTCCACGGCGTCCAATGCCTTGACGAGAGAGAAAAAGTCTTCTCCCGTTGTCTTACCGAAATCTCCAATGTTGACCCCGGTGATGACTATCTCCTTGCCTCCTTGGCGAACCACCTCCTCAGCTTGCTCCACGAGTGAAGCGATGCTTCCATTGCGACTACGACCACGTGCGATAGGGATGGTGCAGTAGGTACAATAGTAGTCACAGCCGTCCTGCACCTTGAGGAAATAGCGTGTACGATTGCCACATGAGCAAGAGGGCATGAACGAGCGGATCTGTGCCGTCTTATGGGTAAAGGCACCCAGAGAGCACTCTCCCGTGTCGTGTTGTCCGCATGATGAGTCACAGCCTGCCTCTCGCGAGAGTTCACTTCGGTCTGCCAGCAACTGAAGAATGCGAGGCACCACCTGCCCCTTCTCCTCTGCACCCAGTACCAAGTCGACTCCTTCTATGCCCGACACTTGCTCAGGCTTAAGCTGTGCATAGCAACCAGTCACCACGACCAATGCTCCAGGATGCTTCCTTACTAACTTATGAATAGCCTGCCTGCACTTATGATCGGCCACTTCCGTCACGCTGCAGGTGTTGACGATACAG
The DNA here is from genome assembly GCA_045617275.1 of Bacteroidaceae bacterium. GTDB lineage: Bacteria > Bacteroidota > Bacteroidia > Bacteroidales > Bacteroidaceae > Physcousia. Next base: position 1,827 of record JAZLII010000035.1, on the reverse strand, counting down.
ACATCGGCCACATCACTTTCTTCCGCCATCTCGATGCCAGCTTCTTTGAGTTGCTGTCCGATGGTGGACGTTTCTGCAAAATTGAGTTTGCAGCCCAGTGTAAAATAGGCAGCCTTCAAACCTACTTGATGGCACGATATTTGACTTCGCGCACACGCATTATTTATAATGTCTTCCATACAGCATACAAAATTACGAATAAGCATGAAGAAAAACAAATAAGTGGATGTTTTTCATCAACAAACGTGAAAAGGCTCCAGAAGGAGCAAAATACAAACGACTATTAATCAACAAGTTAACTTTTCTGTTAAAAAATATTTTTTGTAAATATGCAAAAAAAAGGTGATTAAAGATACAACGTATTGAAAAAGTTCGTAACTTTGCACAGTTTTAGAAGAATAACAGTTGTTTTACAAATTTAAAAGCTTAGAAAAATGAAAAAGTTTGCATTCATCTTCGTTGCTGCTATCGCAGCTTCTTTCGCAGTTAGCATGTCTTCTTGCACCAAGGCTGCTCAGGACACTGACTCAGTATGCTGCGACAGCGTATGTGAGGAGGTAGCTGAGGTTGTTGACAGCGCTGCTGAGGTTGTTGACAGCATCGTTGCTGAGGTTGTTGACAGCATCGTTGCTGAGTAATCAATAGCACAACGAATCACAATTAAAAGGGCCTTGCCACTCAGTGGCAGGGCCCTTCCTTTTTTAGCCCCCTCATCTATGATGCGGTCTGTTTTTTAGGGGGGCGGTATAAAAAAAGGGCTGCTACCAAAATGGTAACAGCCCTAAGAGCTATATGATAGCTTTACAAATTTAAGCCTCTTCTGCGGGAGCCTCAACCTCAGCAGCAGGTGCCTCCTCAACTGCGGGAGCAGCCTCAACGGGAGCATTCTCAGCTACAACGGTGAAGGGGATCTCTACGCTTACCTCCTTATGGAGACGTACGACAGCGGTGTAGTCACCAACAGCCTTAACGTCAGCCACCTTGATGAGCTTACGATCTACCTCGTGACCCAACTTAGCGAGCTCGTCGGCAATCTGCAGAGCATTTACACTACCGTAGATAGTGCCAGTAGCACTTACCTTAGTAGCGATGGTCAAAGCAACATTTGCCATTGAAGCAGCCTTAGCCTCAGCATCAGCCTTGATCTTAGCGAGCTTAACAGCCTGCTGACGCAGATTCTCAGCCAATACCTTGCGAGCAGAGGGAGAAGCGATGACAGCCTTGCCAGTGGGAATCAAATAGTTACGTCCGTAACCACTCTTCACATTTACGATATCGTTCTTGTAACCCAAGCCGATAACATCTTCTTTCAGTATCAATTCCATAATGCTTACCTCCTCTTTTAATTATTTCATCAAATCGGTTACGAAGGGCAGCAAAGCCAAGTGACGAGCACGCTTTACAGCCTGTGCCACACGACGCTGATACTTCAGTGAGGTACCGGTGATACGGCGGGGAAGAATCTTACCCTGCTCGTTCAGGAACTTCTTCAGGAACTCGGGATCCTTGTAATCGATATACTTGATACCGCTCTTCTTGAAACGGCAGTACTTCTTCTTCTTAGTATCGATCGCGGGAGCGGTCAGATAACGAATTTCAGATGATTGCTGTGCCATGTCTTATGCCTCCTTTTGCTTGTTACGACGCTTCTCAGCATACTGAGCTGCGTACTTCTCGTTCTTGATGGTGATGTAGCGGATAACACGCTCGTCACGACGATAATTCACTTCCAGAGTCTTGATTACAGTAGGCTCTGCCTTAAACTCTACGAGTACGTAGAAACCCGTGCTCTTCTTCTCGATGGGATAAGCAAGCTTCTTCAAGCCC
>JAZLII010000034.1:0-7928 GCA_045617275.1 Bacteroidaceae bacterium | reverse complement strand
TGATGTAGCGCTCTATCTCATCGGCCGTCATACCGATACCGCGGTCGCTGACGGTGATGGTGCCAGCCTCCTTGTCGAAGGAGACCGTAACCTTCAGTTCGCCCATCTCTCCCTTGAAGTCGCCCTTGCCGGCAAGAGTCTTCAGCTTCTGAGTGGCATCAACGGCGTTGCTTACTATCTCACGGAGGAAAATCTCGTGATCGCTATACAAGAACTTTTTGATGACGGGGAAAATGTTCTCTGTGGTAACCCCAATGTTTCCAGTTTGCATGGTTGTATGTTGTTTTAGTACCTTATTCAATATTTATGACGATCTTGTCACCTTCGGCCTGTGCGTGGAGCGTACAGCCCGGTGTGGGAGGAACGTCGCCCATGAGCAGTTCGCAGATGGCATCTTCGATGTGGCTTTGCAAGGCACGCTTGAGGGGTCGGGCACCATACTGCACGTCGTAGCCCTTCTTGCCCAGGAGCAGCTTGGCCTCCTCGTCTATCTGGAAGGTGTAGCCCATCTCGTAGATGCGCGTCTTCAGGGGGCGGAGCTCGATGTCGACAATCTTGCTGATGGCGGCCTCGTCGAGTGCATCAAAGTAGACCACATCGTCGAGGCGGTTGAGGAACTCGGGAGCGAACTGCTTCTGCAGGGCTTTCTTGACCAGTGAGCGAGAGAGCTCCTTGTTCTTGCTGGCATCTCCCTGTGCGGTGAAACCAACACCCTGACCGAACTCCTTGATCTGGCGTGTGCCACAGTTGCTCGTCATGATGATGATGCAGTTGCGGAAGTCCACTGTCACCCCATTGCCATCCGTGAGTCGACCTTCGTCCATCACCTGCAGGAGCAGGTTGAAAACGTCCTGATGAGCTTTCTCTATCTCGTCGAGCAGCACGATGGAGTAGGGCTTGCGACGTACACGCTCCGTGAGCTGGCCACCCTCGTCGTAGCCTACATATCCAGGAGGGGCACCCACCATGCGGCTTACCGTGTGCTTCTCCATATATTCGCTCATGTCTATGCGTATGAGAGCATCCTCGTTGCCGAAAAGTTCCTCTGCCAGACGCTTGGCCAGATAAGTCTTTCCCACACCGGTGGGTCCCACGAACATGAACGTGCCAATGGGCTTCTTGGGGTCCTTGAGCCCTATGCGGCTTCGCTGGATGGCCTTGACCACTTGCTGTATGGCGTCGTCCTGGCCAACGATGGTCGAACGAAGGAGGTTGCCCATGTTGCGCAGTCTTATGTTTTCCTCCTGGCCGATACGCTGTACGGGTATGCCTGTCATCATGGCCACTATCTGGGCTATCTCTGCCACATCTACGATGCTGCGGTGCTGCTTCTGCTCCTCCTCCCACTTGGCGTGGAGAGAGGCCAGTTCCTGCTCTGCATCCTTGAGTTGGTCACGATAGTGCGCGGCCAACTCGAAGTTCTGCGCCTTTACGGCCTCGTTCTTCTTGTCTGTAAGAGATTTTACAAGCAACTCCTGTGTCGTGATCTCTTCACTGACAGGTATCTCGTTGACCTGCTGTCGTGCTCCCGCCTCATCCATCACGTCGATGGCCTTGTCGGGGAAGCTACGGTTGGTAAGATAACGCTCGCTCATACGCACGCAAGCCTGCAATGCCTCTGGCGTGTAGCTCACCTTGTGGTACTCCTCGTAGAAGTTCTTCAGGTTCTGCAGGATTTCAAGGGTTTCGTTGGCATTGGGCGCTTCCACGATGATCTTCTGGAAGCGACGCTCTAAGGCACCATCCTTCTCGATGGACTTGCGATATTCGTCGAGCGTGGTGGCACCAATACACTGTATCTCGCCTCTTGCCAAGGCAGGCTTGAGCATGTTGGCAGCATCCATCGTACCAGGGGCGGAGCCGGCTCCTACGAGCGTGTGAACCTCGTCTATGAAGACGATGATGTCAGGATTCTTCTTCAGCTCGTTGATGATGGCGCGTATACGTTCCTCAAACTGTCCACGGTACTTTGTGCCGGCTACGACACCACCCATGTCGAGTATCACGACACGTTTTTCCCAGAGCGTACGTGACACTTCATGACGCACAATGCGAGTGGCCAGTCCCTCTACGATGGCGCTCTTTCCTACACCGGGCTGGCCGATGAGTACGGGATTGTTTTTCTTCCTTCTGCAGAGCACTTGCGTGAGACGGTCTATCTCCTTCACTCTTCCCACTACGGGGTCGAGCTTGCCCTCCCTCGCCATCTTCGTCAGGTCCGTTCCAAAGGAGTCCAGTACGGGCGTGGCTGTACCCTGGTGCTTCTTGGGAGCCTCCGTAGTGGTGCTGCTTCGGCGTGGAGCATCGTCCTCGTCTTCCTCTTCGAAGCCGAAGTTGTCCATGGTCTCAGCCTGAGGTCGAACGGCATCGATGATACTGTTGTAGCTGACCTCCTGCTTCGAGAGGATACGACTTGCATCATTGTCGTTCTCCCGCAGTATGGCCAGCAGCATATGTTCGGCTTCGATGGTCTCGGAATTGAGATTGTGAGCCTCGAGGACACATAGCTTGAGTATCTTTGAAGCCTTGGCGTCGAGTGTCATGTCGTCCGGATGAGGTGTCAACATGACAGTTTGTCGCTTGGCTACCGCTTCCAGGTCGCTTTTGAGTTGCTGTGTATCTTGACAAAGGCGTGTGATGAGTTCGGTGGCTGTGCAGGTCACATCGCGCAGAATACCGAGTAAGATGTGCACGGGAGTCACATATTCGTTCTGTAGGCGCATGGCCTCATCGCGGCTGTAGCTTAGTATTTGTGACAGTTGTGCTGAAAATCTGCTTGTCATCATGTGGCTTTCTTCTTTGATGGTGAATGGTTGTGTTGGATTCTCGGGCCTTTGTCTTCTCGACTTTGACCCCATCTCCATATGATAGACAGCAAACAGCATGCCAAACCTTCAAATCGTGGCATTTTGGCTTGATGTGAAGGTGACAATACGTCATTTGTCGATGTTGATTTAGAATTGTACTACACCTTATTATATTATTGTCTGTTAAAATAGGCAGAATAATTTTTTCTTTCCAAAGTTTTTTTGTAAATTTGTGCGTTAAAATATACAGTAAAACAAGCCAGCGTGCGTTTAAATGGCCTTTATGAGCGTTTTTGCAAAATGGGAGGTCGGTATGCTCCAAGCAAATAGTCTCACGGTGATGGCCCGCCACAATGGCTGAAAAGTGGTTCATTTAATAAAATAAATATCAATGTTAGACGCAGAAGACAGAATTATTAAAGTTGACATTGAGCATGAAATGCGAAAGAGCTACATCGACTACTCGATGAGTGTCATTGTGGCTCGTGCTCTGCCCGATGTCCGTGATGGATTCAAGCCCGTACACCGTCGTATCCTTTTCGGTATGAAGGAACTGGGCAATACGCATAACAAACCCTACAAGAAGTGTGCCCGTATCGTGGGTGAGGTACTCGGTAAGTATCACCCCCATGGTGACGGCTCTGTATACGGAGCATTGGTTCGTCTGGCTCAGGAGTGGAACATGCGAGCTACTTTGGTCGACGGACAGGGTAACTTCGGCTCCGTGGACGGTGATGGTGCAGCAGCTATGCGATACACCGAGGCCCGTCTGAGCCTGATGGGTGAGGCCATGATGGATGACCTGGAGAAGGATACCGTAGACATGGTGAACAACTTCGACGACACGCTGAAGGAGCCCACCGTGATGCCTACCCGTATCCCCAACCTTTTGGTAAACGGTGCCACCGGTATTGCCGTAGGTATGGCTACCAACATCCCCACCCACAATCTCGGTGAGGTCATCGATGCCTGTGTGGCCTTTATCGACAATCCTGAGCTCGACAGCATGCAGCTGATGGAGTGGATCAAGGGTCCTGACTTCCCAACGGGTGCCTATATCATGGGTACTCAGGGTATCAAGGATGCCTACGAGACCGGTCGTGGCCGTGTCATCATGCGTGCCAAGGGCGACATCGAGGTCGGTGACCAGCACGATACCATCGTCTTCACCGAGATCCCTTACGGTGTCAACAAGGCAGAGCTCATCAAATATATCGCGGAACTGGTGAAGGAAGGCAAGATAGACGGTATCAGCAATGTCAACGATGAGTCAGACCGCGAGGGTATGCGTATCGTCGTAGAGGTGAAGCGCGATGCCAACAGCCGCGTGGTCATGAACAAGCTCTTCAAGATGACTCCCTTGCAGACCTCGTTCAGCGTCAACAGCATTGCGCTCGTCAAGGGCAGACCCAAGCTGCTGACTCTGCGTGACTGCATCAGCAACTTCTGCGAGCATCGCCATGAGGTGGTGATCCGCCGTACCAAGTACGACCTGAAAAAGGCTGAGGAGCGTGCTCATATCCTTGAAGGACTCATCATCGCCAGCGACAACATCGACGAGGTGGTACACATCATACGTGCCAGCAAGACTCCCGCTGAGGCACAGACCAATCTGGAGAAGCGCTTCGACCTGGATGAACTCCAGTCTAAGGCTATCGTGGACATGCGTCTGAGCCAGCTGACCGGTCTGCGTCAGGAGGATCTGCACAATGAGTACAACGACTTGCTCGAGAAGATCAAGTACTACAATGAGATCCTGACCAACGACGAGCTTTGCCGCAAGGTGATGAAGGACGAGCTGATCGAGGTGAAGGAGCAGTTCTCCGATGACCGTAAGACTGAGATCATGCCCAGTGCAGAGGAGTTCAATGCAGAGGACTTCTATGCCGATGATGAGGTAGTAGTGACCATCAGCCACCTGGGCTATGTGAAGCGTACACCTCTTGCCGAGTTCCGTGCTCAGAGCCGTGGCGGCGTAGGTAGCAAGGGTAGTTCGACCCGTGATGGCGACTTCCTGGAGAATATCTATTTTGCCACCATGCACAACACCATGATGTTCTTCACTCAGAAGGGCCGTTGCTACTGGCTGAAGGTATATGAGATCGCAGAGGGTGGTAAGAACAATAAGGGACGTGCCATCCAGAATATGCTCAACCTCGAGCCTGACGACAAGATCAATGCCTGTCTGTGTATCCGCAAGTTGAGCGATGCTGAGTTCTGTGCAAATCACTATGTATTCTTCTGTACCGAGCGTGGTGTCATCAAGAAGACCTGCCTGAGTGAGTATAGCCGTCCTCGTGCCAATGGTGTCATCGCCCTGAACATCAACGAGGGTGACCGTGTGGTAAGCGTACAGTTGACTAATGGTACGGACGAGATCGTCATTGCCAACAAGAACGGTAGAGCAATCCGCTTCAATGAGAGCGATGTACGTGCTATGGGCCGTGCAGCTACCGGTGTGGGCAGTATGATACTTGACGGAGAGGATGATAAGGTGGTAGGAATGGTTGCAGTCAACAATCCTCAGACGGACAACATCGTGGTCATCAGCGAGAAGGGCTATGGTAAGCGTAGTGCCTTGATGGATGAAGAAGGCAATGACTACTACCGCAAGACCAGTCGTCGTGCCAAGGGTGTGAAGACACTCGACGTCACCGACAAGACCGGTCAGCTTGTGACCATCCGTGCTGTGGATGACAGCCAGGATCTGATCATCATCAACAAGAGCGGTGTGATGATACGCCTGCATGTCGACACTATCCGTCAGACCGGCCGTGTGGCTCAGGGCGTGAAGCTCATTGATATCGCAAAGCGCAATGATGTGATCAGCAGTGTCTGCGTGGTCAATCGCGAAGATGACGAAGAGGTAGAGACAGAAGAGAATGCTACCGAGCTGCCCGAGGTACAGGCCGAGAATGGTGAGGCTTCTGTAGAAGGAGGCTCAACCGAGACCACTGAAACTAACAACGAGTAAAATATTAACCAAAAACTAATACACAAAGTTATGAAGAAGATTTTATTTTCATTAGCTGCGTTGATGTTTGCAAGCGCCATGTTTGCACAGACACCCGAAGAGAAGGCAGCTGCAAAAGCAGCCGCAAAGGCAGAGAAGGAAGCCAACAAGGCTGCCCTGAAGTTGCTCGAATCTGGTTTGAAGTTCTTTGATGAGGCTGATGCTAAGTTCAAGGAGATCAACAGTCCCACCTTTGGCCAGTATGAGAAAGATGCAGCCAAGAAGGCTGCCATGAAAGAGGCTGCACAGCTGGAGATCATCGATAAGTGCCGTGAGGGTGAGCCTATCGTAGCTGAGGCTTTGGCTACCGGCCGTATCCCCGAGAAGAAGCTGTTTGACGCTTGGTACAAGCGTGACTTCATGATCTCTCAGTTGATGAATGCAGAGTTGAGCAAGGCTCAGAATGACATTCCTTTCGATACTGCAAAGGTATGCCAGTATGCCATCGATATTGCTGAGGCTTGCCATAATCAGATCAAGTATGGTGATCCCAAGGACGACGTCCAGAAGAACATCCTGGTAGCCGTAGGTACCAAGTTCCCCGGCATCCACACCTATCATGCTTATGCTACCCAGTTCCAGATCCAGAACAACAACCTCAAGGCTGCTTGTGAGTGCTTCGAGAACTACAAGAACTTCCCCAATAAGTATCCCGAGGTAGCTTCCAGCGAGAAGGTGCAGAACCCCATGTATCCCTATGCTCAGTTCGCTTTCAACATCTATTACACTGCCTACAACGAGAAGGACTATGCCACCATGGCAAAGTACTACGATGAGGCTTTGACCTATGATGATGAGCAGAGCCAGGAGTTCGTACGCCAGAGTGGTGTACAGGTTTACCTGCAGAGAGGCGATACCGTAGGATGGGCTAATGCATGCAAGGAGATGATCATGAAGAATCCCAGCAGCGAGACTGCTGAGACCTACATCCAGAACCTCTTGGCTTACTACAGCAAGCAGGGTACCAAGCAGATGGAGGCCTTCGCTGATGAGGTACTCGCAGAGGTGCCCCTGAGCAAGATTGCCAACTATGGTAAGGGCTTTGCACTGTTTACTGCTGCCAAGTACGAGGAGGCTCTTAAGTACTACGCCAAGACTGTAGAGATAGATCCCGACTATATGGAGGGTAACTATCAGTGTGGTACCTGTCTGTACAACATCGGTAAGAACAACTTCAACACCATCCGTGATAAGAAGTATACCAGCCAGGCTGCTGCTGACAAAGATGCAGAGACTAAGGTAAAGACCTATTTCCGCCAGGCTCTTCCTTACTTCGAGAAGGTTCGTGAGCTGGAGCCCAACGATCCCAGCCGCTGGGCAGGTGAGTTGAAGATCATCTATGGCAACCTCGGCATGAAGCAGAAGGCTGCTGAGCTTCCTTCTGATTATTAATCAGATACCAGCTGTAAAGAAATAGTTAAGGGGAGTCCTCATGAAGAGGGCTCCCCTTTGTGTGTCTACTTGCTAAGTTCCTTCGCTACGGCGTTGACAAGTTTTTCTCCTTTCAGTTCCCTGCCTACTATCTCACCTTTCTGGTTGATGATGATGGTGTAAGGTATGCCGTGCACGCCGTAAGTCTGGCACATCTGATTGTCCCATCCTTTCAGTTCGCTCAGCTGAGGCCACACCATGTCGTTGTTTTTTACAGCAGAGTTCCAGGCTTGCTGCTCCGAGTCAAAGCTTACACCTACCACCTCAACTCCCAGTGAGTGATACTTGCGATAGAGCATGGCAATGTTGGGCATCTCTTCCATGCAAGGTCTGCACCAGCTTGCCCAGCAGTCGATGACTGTCACCTTATTGTTTTTCACGAAGTCGCTTAGGCGGGCTGTTCCACCTTCGAGACGGGGCATCTCCAAGTCGGTATACTTTGTGTCTTTTGCCGAAGATGTCTCCTCCTTTTCTTCTGCGACATCGTCGTTTGCGTTTTCCACAAACTCTGTTGTTTCTTCGTCATCGCTGCCGAAGATGGTACTCTGCATGGGTTTGTCGTTTTTGCATGCCATCAGTAAAAGGGGTAGCAACCAGTATGTCTTCTTCATAAGCATGGAGTGGAGTAGGGGTGAGAGTGATTGATGAATGATGATTGATGGATGAGAGTGATGGGG
>JAZLII010000033.1:0-20767 GCA_045617275.1 Bacteroidaceae bacterium | reverse complement strand
TCATACTCAGCACCCATGGTCTCATCGTGCCACAGGATAGCCTTCATCTTAATCAAGTCAACGATACCCTTGAAGTTCTCCTCAGCACCGATAGGTACAGCGATAACAGCGGGGTTAGCACCCAGAACGTCCTTCATCTGGCGAACAACCTCGAAGAAGTCTGCACCAGAGCGGTCCATCTTGTTTACATACCCCATACGAGGTACGTTGTACTTATCAGCCTGACGCCATACGGTCTCTGACTGAGGCTCAACGCCACCTACAGCACAATATGCACCTACGGCACCATCCAATACACGGAGTGAACGCTCTACCACAGCGGTGAAGTCAACGTGTCCCGGAGTATCGATCAGGTTGAACTTATACTTGTTGCCATTATAGTTCCAGTAAGCGGTAGTTGCAGCAGGGGTGATGGTGATACCACGCTCCTGCTCCTGCTCCATCCAGTCCATGGTAGCTGCACCCTCGTGCACCTCACCGATCTTGTGAGTCTTACCAGTATAGAAAAGGATACGCTCAGAAGTGGTTGTCTTACCGGCATCGATGTGAGCCATGATACCGAAGTTACGAGTCAAGTGAAGATCTTGCTTTGCCATAACTTTTAAAATAAATTATAGATGTTAATATTAAAAATTATGGTATTAGAAACGGAAATGAGCGAATGCACGGTTAGCCTCAGCCATACGGTGCATATCTTCCTTACGCTTGAAAGCACCACCCTGCTCGTTGTATGCATCCATGATCTCTGCAGCCAGCTTGTCTGCCATGGTCTTACCACCACGCTTACGAGCGAACAGAATCATATTCTTCATAGATACAGACTCCTTACGGTCGGGACGAATCTCAGTAGGAACCTGGAAAGTAGCACCACCGATACGACGGCTCTTTACCTCTACCTGAGGAGTGATCTTGTCCAGAGCCTCCTTCCAGATTTCCAATGCAGACTTCTCCTCATTGGCCATCTTGGTCTTAACAATTTCGAGTGAGTTGTAGAAAATCTCGTAAGAGATGCTCTTCTTACCATCATACATCAGATGGTTAACAAACTTAGAAACCTTCACATCGCCGAAAACGGGATCGGGAAGGATAATTCTCTTCTTTGGTTTTGCTTTACGCATTGTTTTGTTGTTTTTGGTTTTGGGCTGCATTCTCGCGTTCTTCAGCCGCTCCTCCGAGTGGCTTACTCAACCTTAGTTTACAAGCCAAAACAATGTTAATAAAATATGTTTTCAAGCCTTTCAGAGAACCCTTACCGAGGTAAGGTTCTCTTCGCCGGAGGCTTGAACCGGCTGTTTAGCTTAGCCTGGCAAGGCGAAGCGATTACTTCTTAGCCTTGGGACGCTTAGCACCATACTTAGAACGACGCTGAGTACGATTTGCAACACCTGCGGTATCCAAAGTACCACGAACGATGTGATAACGTACACCAGGGAGGTCCTTAACACGGCCACCACGAACCAGCACGATGCTGTGCTCCTGCAAGTTGTGACCCTCTCCGGGGATGTAACTGTTGACCTCCTTAGAGTTGGTCAAACGAACACGGGCTACCTTACGCATAGCCGAATTAGGCTTCTTAGGTGTGGTAGTGTAAACACGAACACAGACTCCACGACGCTGAGGACAGCTATCCAAAGCGGGGCTCTTGCTCTTGTCTACCAACACGGTACGGCCTTTTCTTACCAATTGTTGAATTGTAGGCATTTTGTTTAATTTTTATATGTTATTATATTGTTTTTTGCAAGTATATGTTGACAAACGGGCACTATATACCCATTTCGGGCTGCAAAGTTACGAATTATTTTCCAAAAATCCTCACTTACGTATCCTCGTATTTGCCGAGCACCCTCAAAATACGCAATATTTAATGTTTTTTAACATATTTCACAGGTCAAACATCCTCATTTAAACAAAACAGACGGCTCTTCACACATACAACAAGGCACTTTGAGGGCAAAAAGTTTCAAACATAGAGGAGACAAAACAGCCCACATAGTTCTAGTAGACCAAAAATAGGAGTACAGTAAGCAAGGAAACGGAAATCTTACTCGTCCGCACCTGCCATCGGTCGAAGAATCACATAGCATCACGAGGAATCGAGTAGATGTGATCCGCACAAACAAATAGGCAGCTGGTAGACAAAAGCCAGGCAAAACAGATGCGGAAAACATACACGAAAATACACACACGCATGGCAAGGGCAAGTCATGCGCATGACTAAGCAAAATCATGCGCTTGACTGAGCGAAGTCACGGGCACGAGCAAACTAACTCACGATTATGACCCTGGAGTACATCGCATACGGATGTTCTCTAAAAAATTTGGTCCCACACGAAAACCGTTCATGTGGAACCAACCATATCTCTAATAAAAGGCATGAATACATCTTGAATCATACATATCATGCACTACTATAATATATAATATAAGGTATAGAGATTTCCCCTACACAACATCACGCTTCGCCTTGAGGTGTGCCAAATGGCGCTATCGTGCGATTTTTTGCCTGAGGGGCTTCGGGGAGCTTAATGGGTCCAAATGCCTGCTCATAACGCGCAATGTTTTCCTGCAATGCATAGAGCAAACGCTTTGCATGCTCAGGAGCCAATACGACACGGCTTTGCACCTTAGCCTTAGGAGCACCGGGCATAACACTCACAAAGTCAACAACAAACTCCGTTCTGCTATGAGCAATCATAGCCATATTCGCATACACTCCTCCAACAACCTCGGGGGACAATTCTATCTGAAGCTGTCCCTGCTTCATTTCTTCATTTGCCATATTAATATATATTTAGTTGGTTTTTACCCATGAAATTAACGCAAAGATAAAGAAAATAGTCGGATAGAACAAAAAATAAGAGTTTTAAATCTGCTTTTCTCCGCCACACAGCATCATCTTATCAACAATAATGTATAACTTTGTAAACAAAACAAAAACTCTATACCAAAATGGAACAAGAAAAGAAAACGCTTACAAGTAAACAATACATTTTACCTTTCATCCTGATAACCAGTTTGTTCTTCCTGTGGGGTTTTGCCAGAGCCATTCTCGACGTACTCAACAAGCATTTTCAGGAATCCCTTCACATCGGACTTACACAGAGTGCACTCATACAAGTCACCACATACATGGGGTACTTTCTCATGGCAATACCCGCAGGTATCTTCATCAACAAATACGGCTACCGAAAAGGCGTAGTCTTCGGGCTCTCGCTTTTCGCCATCGGTTCCTTTCTTTTCTATCCTAGCACAGGACTTGAAGCTCACCAGGCATTCTATGCCTTTGTGGCCTGCCTATTTATCATCGCCTGCGGCTTAGCGTTTCTGGAAACATCTGCCAACCCCTATGCCACTCAGCTAGGCCCTGCCAACACAGCCACCAGCCGCCTCAACCTTTCCCAGTCATTCAATGGTATGGGAAGTTTCCTCGCACCCATGATTGTAGGAGGTTTTCTATTTAGCCAAAGTGAGTCAAACGGGCAATCAGATGTTTCCGTGCCTTACCTGATCATGGGAGTGATTGTAGTAATCATTGCCTTCATATTCTCCATTGTAAAGCTACCAAACATTCAGGAAGAAGAACCCAAAGATGCCAGCCAAACCGGTAACGAAAACAGTGGCATCGTTTCACTATTAAAGAATTTCCACTTTACTTTGGGACTTTTGGCGCTTTTAGCCTATGAGGTAAGCGAGATCAGCATCAACAGCTATTTCGTCAACTTTACCACAGACATGGGATGGCTGAAAAGTTCTACGGCAAGCTACATCCTTTCTTTAGGACTAGTGGTTTTCATGTTGGGACGATTTATTGGAAGTGGCGTGATGATGGTTATGCGGGCTGAGAAAATGCTCAAATATTGTGCCTCAGGATGCCTCATATGCTTATCCATGCTGATGCTTACAGCCTATCTGGACGGTGGCCAGCAAGGTATATTGAGCAAAATTTCACTGGGTTTCCTTATTGGCAACTATTTCTTTGAAAGCATTATGTTCCCCACCATCTTCTCACTGGCCCTTAAAGGACTGGGAGGTCAGACAAAGACGGCCTCGTCACTACTGATGATGACCCCTGTTGGTGGTTGCGGATTCCTCCTTGTCGCATGGATGGCAGACAAAACAGGTCCACTCGTTCCCTTCACGATCCCTCTCTGTGGCTTTATCTTGGTATGGTATTTCTCGTACAAAATTCAACAGAAGAAATAAGCGAGTACCTTTCTTTAAAATCACGAAATTCCTACACTGAAAGATACAACAAATGGCCCTTCAAAAGAAAGGCCATTTGTTGTATTGTTCATTTTGACAAGAAAGCGACGGCGAAGAAGCCTTGAAAACTTATTTGGCCTCCATCTCACGTAATCTTTCTACCACACTTTGTTCAGTACCACGGAATGGGCCAGAACCTTCGAGTTTCAGCGTTGATGCGGCAGCTGCAAAATGTCCAGCCTGACAAGGATCGCACCCTTGCACTCGCTTGTAGACATAGCCCATTACATAAGTGTCGCCACATCCTGTTGCATCCACCACTTCCCGAGGCTTGTAAGCAGGTATGTCATAGTATACGCCTTCGCTCAAAATGATACTCCCCAAAGAGCCCAGAGTAAGAAGAACCTCTTTCACCCCCCAATCAGCCAGTTTCTGTGCTGCTTTGCGAAGATCTTTTTCACCCGTAAGTATCTCTGCCTCGTGCTCATTGACTTTGAGCACATCGATGCACTTGAGAGCTTCGAGCTTGTCATTCCAATCACAGGCATATACTTTCAGTCCTTTTACCTCACGCAAATAACCCTGTGCATCAACTACCAATGTTCCACGCGATGACAAGTACCTCAAAGTGTCCAAGGAAAAATCATCAGCCAGCAAACTGCCTATCACAATATAGCGAGCTTCTACGCCTGCCAATGATTCCACCGTAAACGGGTCGGCTTTTGCCAACACTTGCTGGCTTCGATCATCAGGATTCTCTCCATAAATGTTCTCAAAGTAGACGCTATGACGAGAAGGAATAACGCGAGCATCAACTCCCAACTCACACAGGTCTTCCACGGCTTTCATATCCTCCTCCGCCAAAGAAGCAATAAGTTGGTAACTCACAGACTTATCATCCATACGGCAAATGCCATGGCTGAAATAAAAAGACGCGCCACCAGGCATATAGACAATGTTGCCGGGTGTAACGACTTTGTCTTTTGTGATGTGTCCGATACAAAGAATATCTTTCATGATGGGTTTTGTGAAAAATTTATGAAGTTGACTAATATGATAGTTTGGATTTGAAATTTCAAATACGTTTTTCCACTTTTAATCTCTCGACGTAGCCTTTGAAAAAACGAGAAACGTACTTAGACTCACGAACAAGGTATTCGAGCATAAAAATGCCTAGGCACGCGGTTAGAATTCCCAATACCACATCGATGACATAATGATGTGCCGTGTAGACCGCAGTCCACCAAATACCAAGAGTAATTAAAGCAAACAATGTGCATAGCATACGAGAGACCCGACTACGAACTGCATAAATCGTGGCAATCAGCATATAGGCCGCATGAAGAGAAGGAACTGCGGCAAAGACATTCGCATTTTTCCCATAGATGTTATGAAAAACGTCCAATCCCATGAGTTCATCAAATCGCCCCAGTCCTGCAACGTTGCCAGGTGTGCCAAGAATCGGTTCAAAACCGTATTCCATCACATACCATGGCGGAGCAGCCGGATGAATATAATAACCAACAAACCCGATAAGGTTGACAAACAAAAATGCCCAGGCAAAATGTGCATATTCATTCTTTCGGCCTGTAAAATACAAGTAAAGTCCGAATGCTATTGGTACAGGCACCCAGCACAGATAGAACACCCCCGAAAGAAAGTCCGCAAAGGCACAATGATGGAGTGCGAAGAATTCGTTGGGGGTAAGAATTTCCTTCCCTGCAAGGATACCAAACAAATCACGTTCCGCTTCGTTCAACGATTGGACATCGATCTCATTCACTAAGTAATTGGGAAATAGACGCATCCAGTCATAACAAATGCCAAACAAGGTAAAAGGAATCATGGCATAAGCCAGGCTTCGAGTCTGACGATTGTAGCAAAACATCACAATGAAAAGAACTGCAAGTAATGCATTGTCGGGGCGAAGACCAACAAACAAAGAAACCACTGCGAAATAGATGCTCCAAAGAGCGATGCACCAAGCTAATTCCTTTTTTGAGGGAAACTGCAACGAAAACATGGCAACGTATCCTGACAAGATCAATTTTTATTATTGAGCACGCGATAGCAATGCATGATGCGCCAAAAAGCCGTAAGATTGGCCAAAACAGCTATGATGCCCATAGGAATGATGAGAATCAGCACGGGATCAAATGCCTTCAGGCCGGCAAACACACCTGCAAAAATGGCACCTAAAGCGGTAAGGACTACTCGTTCAGGGCGTTGCATCAGCCCCACCTTGCACTCTATGTCAAGTCCTTCAGCACGAGCTCGTACGTAACTGACCATTATCGATCCGACCAAAGCTACAAATGTAAGAATAGATCCCACAGGATAACCAGAAAGAATGAGCCAATAGAAAATGCCAAACAGCGTGCAGAGCTCACTATATCTGTCCAATACAGAATCGTAAAGAGCGCCAAAGACAGAGGACATGCTGCCCATTCGTGCAACTCTTCCGTCCATCATATCGAAAAGTCCTGCAAACAGGACAACACCTCCAGCCCAACCGACATAGCAGAGTTCACGAGGCTGAGTCATTCCACCATACACCAATAAGACGGCAGCCACGATATTAAGCACAAGGCCTGTTGTGGTAATAAAGTTGGGAGTGATACCCACACGGATCATAGCCTTTACCAACGGATTGATAATCCAATAGATCACTTTTTGAAGGAAGTCTCTGTAGTTCATAATTATAATTAACTGTTATTTCTTTCTGAAAAACTGAGCAAAGTGTACATTGCGATAGACAAAAAGGCGATACATCTGATAGTTCCAGAATATGGCAACTGCAACGGCGACAAGTATCTTTGCCGCTATATATACGTGCGACACATAGTCTCCCAGAAGACACCTCACCTGATTGTTCTCACGAAGACACTCGGTTAGGACATAGGTTCCCCAAGTATTAAGCACAATGCTTGCCGCCCACACAATGGCATATTTTATGGCAACATGAACTTTTCTTACCCCTTTACCAGGGAAAACCCATCTATAATTCATAGTACAATTGACAACGCCTCCCACCAATGCTCCCAAAGCAGTAGCAATGACATAGTACACCCCCAACACAGAAGAAAGCAAGACAGTAAGAGCAAAATCTACCACACTTGCAAACTGAGCAGAGAAGAGAGACTTGAATATCTGCATACGCAACAGGCTATAAACAATGTACTACGACCAACATGCCATAATACCGAAACGCACTACAAACAATATGAAGAAGGAATATGCACCAGCCAACACGTCATCCATCATGACACCTACTCCACCGCCCATTTTCTCCATATGTCTTACCCCAAAGGGTTTTAGTATGTCAAAAAAGCGAAAAAGAATAAATGCAACAAGGCAAAATATCAAACTACCTGATGGCACTGCAAGGAGAGCAATCCACACTCCCACCATCTCATCGACCACCACCCTGGAAGGGTCTTCTCCCCAATAGGGCTCAAGCTTATTGGCAGCCCAGATGCCGAGCACTTGGAAGCAAATCACCAACCCTACAGTTACCAAGAGCAAAGGTGCATCTTGCAGAAAACAAGATAGTGCAAGCCAAACAAGTGATGCAAATAATGCACCTGCTGTACCAGGCCCCCAAGGCCAGAATCCAGTTCCAAAACCTGTTCCAATCATCATAGGTATAAATGGTGGTCGTTTCATCATTTTCTGTTGTTGGGTTAGAATTGTGGTTAGAACGAAGCGCGGAACATAAATCGAATTCCCCACTTTTGTGTACCAGGCTGCAAGTAATTGATACGATGAACATATTCAACGTACAGCAACTTGAAGATATTGTGTATACCAGCCACCAGCTCCACATAAGGCCTTTTAGCTTGCATCAACTGGCTATTGTAGTCAAAAGTACCATCTTCCGCGAAATGACCAGGGAAGTAAAACAGCCGAGAGTCATTAGCATTTTGCTCTAGGAAAGGATTGTTCTTGTCTGACAAATAGCCCCAATACATATTGCAACCCAGATACTCACGCCACTTCAGTTTTTTGAGTAGAGGGATACGATTGAAAATCTTTCCGTTGAGGTCCCAAGTCATCAACACTGTCGCATTACGGTCCGTGATGAACTCCATATTGTCTATCAGACTGAACGTATTGTCTTCCTTAATATAGGAGAGATTGGCGACGGGGAAGCACAATAGTGGAAAAGGCACCTGATTCCACTGACATTGAGCTTTCATGTAGAAATCGAACTTTCCCCAAGTGCGCAACCAAAAGCGCTTGTACAACGTAAATTCTGTCAAGTTATAATTGTACTCTCCGTCAAAAAGCCCTTTCAATCCCATCGTATGCCCAAGGCCAAATATCGGAGAATCGAAATTTGTCTTCAAACGCCTCTGCTTAGTATTGATCCAAGAAGCACCGGGTTGGTACTCAAACGCCACAGACAAGTCTGTTGTCGTGAGATACTTGCGATTTCCAAGCATATTTTGCTCAGGCATTGTGGCCCATTCCCCGAGCCTTGCACTCCCATCAAAAGCGGCAGTGTGCAGTGGTTGGAAGAAAAGTTTGCCAGCGCCTTCTGCACGCTCTCTACGCAAGCCCGTAGTCAGATGCATACCATTTTCCCATTCTCGATCATACTGTAGTTGCATACGCTGCACATACGTCATATGGTCCACTGTCGTCCATTTCAGAGAGGTGAAGACATTGTCCTTGTCCGTTTGAATAAAACGGTCACTGGGAGCAATGACATCATAGAAATAGCTTGCCGTGATATTGTTCTTGGGAAACTCACGAGGCAAATAGTCTTTGGGATTGATGCTGTAAGTGAGTTCGGCAAGTCCTTTCCACCTTTTGTCGCCAAAACCATAACCCACATAACCTTTGCCAAACCAATGTTTGTTGAGGTTGGCCGTTGTTTGTGCACTTGCTCTCAGTTTGAATCCTTCTACAAAATTCTGGGTAAAGGTTGCATTTATAGGCCCAATATCTATCTTGCTTGGGTTATGAGGATCAACACTCGTCTCAACAAAGTTCTCTATAAAAGCCTTGCCTATCCATAGTATCTCTTTGAAACCTTTTATGCTCTCTAAACGCTTCATGAACAAACTCATTTGGCTTTCACTCATGGAGAGCGGGGCTGGACGTTGCTCCTCCCAGAACTCATCATCTCGCATCTTAGCCGAACTCTCCACCTTTACATCTCCCTTGACACTCTTGAACATACGTTCGGGAATCTCACTGAAATCAAAAGTAGAATAGCGTACCGTACGTTCTACTTGGAATTTCTGCAACCATGAAGCCAATTTCAGTTGCAAGATCATCTTGCTGTCCTTCACCACCTGCTCACCGGTTGGCAATTTCTCAAAATTTTGGACAATGTCCATATGATCCACGAAATTGACGTCACTTCTGCTGGGTATGCCCAGGCGCACTCTCTTCAGCTGCCAAGTGCTGTCTGCAAGTATCCACAATGTACCAGAAAAACCAAAGTCCTGGTCATTATTAGGGCCAAACTCTACTGTATAGCATTTTTCCCTGTCTACCATGACAGTATCAGTCAGGAAGTATCGATAAAACTTTATGGCTCCAGAGGCTATAGGGCTCAGGAAGGGATACTGCAGCAGACGTATGTCGTCCTTATAAATATCCACATCAGTAAAGCAATCCTCCATATAGGAAGTGAGTATATCACCAGTATTGATAAGGTCATTGACGCCCTCACTTCGTTCACCCACCACGATAGTCTTCTCTGTCTTTGGATTTTGGCGATAGATGACATGGCTCACCTTCTCCTCTACAGTCAAAGGAAGGATCAGCTTGCCTGTCTCAGGACATGTTTCCACATGTTCCCTAAGAAAAGGAAGATGCTTGAAATGGTCATCCTGGAATACTTTTTCAGTAACCTCATTCATTGCCATTGTCATCTTCTCATATTTCAAATAGGAAAGATAATCGTGCTGCAATCGGAGGTTGCTTTGCTTTTTAGCTGCGATGACTTTTTCCATCATCGCTACGGCAGGGTTGTCCTTTCGGGTGTACTTCTTTCGGTTTCCTGTCACCTCCACCTGTGATAAAGTGCTGGCACTCTCCACCATTTTAACATTGAGTTTTTGCGAAGAAGTCACATGGACAATCTTAGTTTCAAAGCCAACCATCGAGAATACGAGATCGCCCTTGCGGAAAGCGATTCTGTACTTGCCATCAATATTGCTGACCACCAAAGAGCGGCTATCATTCTGATAAAAGACACGAGCGCCAGGAAGGGGTTCTCCCGTAGTTGCATCAGTCACCGTGCCTTGAACAAACTGAGCACTAGCACGCATGCCAAAAAACAGCATCAAAAATACCACAAGCAAACTGCGATGTGACCTATATTGATGTACTATTTGGAACATACTTATTTGAATTCTATTTTTATTTAGCATGCAAAGTTACATCATTTCGATGATTTGGCGAAAAATAGATGAGGAAAAGACATACTTTTGGGAGCAATTGAACAAAGGACAGTATGCCTCGCATAGCTGACAACGCGCTGCAACTTCATAGATACAAAAAGAGGAGAGCGGTTGCTCTCCTCCTATATTCTACTCCGCTCGCTTATGCAAGCGCAGTCTTAAAACATCAATAGCGATCAATCCAAATCGTCATCTGCGTACTCCAAGATTGACTTTCTGTTGGCGAGTACACGATCATAGTCCTCCTTGCTTCCTACGACAATCTTCTCAAATTCGCGGAGACCGGTACCGGCAGGAATCAGGTGACCACAGATCACATTTTCCTTCATACCCTCAAGACGGTCACTCTTTCCATTGATAGCTGCATCGCTCAGCACCTTAGTAGTCTCCTGGAATGATGCAGCAGACATAAAGCTGCTAGTCTGCAATGCTGCACGTGTGATACCCTGAAGGATCTGAGTAGAAGTTGCAGGCACAGCATCACGTACGACAACAGGACGGAGATCGCGACGCTTCAGCTGAGAGTTCTCATCGCGCAACTTGCGAGCAGTTACGATCTGACCCTTCTGCATATTCTCTGAGTCGCCGGCATCTACAACATACTTCTTGCCCCAGATGCGGTCGTTCTCTTCAGCAAAGTCGAGTTTGTCTACGATCTGCTGCTCCAAGAAGTTAGTATCACCGGGCTCGTTGATCTGCACCTTACGCATCATCTGGCGGACGATAACCTCAAAGTGCTTGTCGTTGATCTTTACACCTTGCAGACGGTATACATCCTGTACCTCATTCACAATATACTCCTGAACAGCGGTGGGACCCTTGATAGCCAAGATGTCTGCGGGGGTAATAGCACCGTCGGACAATGGAGTACCAGCACGTACATAGTCATTGTCCTGTACCAAGATCTGCTTCGACAGAGGTACAAGGTACTTCTTCTCTTCGCCAACCTTAGGAATAATGGTGATCTCACGATTACCTCTCTTCAACTTGCCCATCTTGACCTCACCGTCAACCTCTGCAACAATAGCAGGATTGCTTGGGTTACGTGCCTCAAAGAGCTCAGTTACACGAGGAAGACCACCGGTGATATCACCACCACCACCTACGGCACGAGGGATCTTTACCAAGACATCACCAGGCTTCACGATCTGCTGATCCTCGATAGCTATATGACCTCCGATGGGGAAGTTGTAAGTACGGATGACATCACCATTCTCATCAAGAATACTTGCAGTGGGAACCTTGGTCTTATCACGAGACTCAATCACGATGAGTTCCTTCAGACCTGACTGGTCATCCACCTCAGTACGATAGGTGACACCTTCGATGACATTCTCAAAGACAACCTTACCGGCAGCTTCGGTTACGATAACAGCATTGAAAGGATCCCACTTGGCAACGATCTCGCCCTTAGAAACGCTTTCACCGTGCTTCTTATACAACAATGAACCATAAGGAACATTCTGTGCAAAGAGAACGATACCGGTATGTGCATCAACGAATCGAACCTCAGCCAAACGGCCAACAACAGTCTGTGCTGCCTTTCCGTCCTCGTCCACACAGTCTACAGTACGCAACTCCTCGAACTCCAGCTTAGCATCGTGCTTTGCCTTAATCATAGCGTTGGCTACTGCGTTACCAGCCACACCACCGGCGTGGAATGTACGCAGAGTCAGCTGAGTACCAGGCTCACCGATAGACTGAGCAGCGATGACACCGACAGCCTCGCCCATCTGCACCATGCGGCTTGAAGCCAAGTTGCGGCCATAGCACTTCATGCAGACACCCTTCTTGCTCTCACAAGTGAGTACAGAACGAATCTCTACGGTCTCGATGGGGCTATCTTCAATCTCCTGTGCCTTATCCTCTGTGATTTCCTCACCAGAAGCGACGATTATCTTACCAGTAGTAGGATGTATTACATCATGTACAGACACACGACCCAAGATACGCTCATAAAGTGAGCTGATAACTTCATCGCCATTCTTCAATGCACTGCACTGAAGACCACGCAATGTACCACAATCTTCCTCATTGATAATCACGTCATGGCTTACGTCAACCAGACGACGAGTCAGGTAACCTGCATCGGCAGTCTTCAAGGCGGTATCGGCAAGACCCTTACGAGCACCGTGAGTAGAGATGAAGTACTCCAGCACGCTCATACCTTCCTTAAAGTTAGAAAGAATGGGGTTCTCAATAATCTGAGCCTCGGCACCAGCCTTCTGAGGCTTAGCCATCAAACCACGCATACCAGACAACTGGCTGATCTGACCGGCACTACCACGGGCACCAGAATCAAGCATCATATATACGGCGTTGAAACCTTGATCGGCCTCACGCATGGTCTTCATCAATACATCAGAAAGGTCATTGTTGACATGAGTCCAAGTATCGATCACCTGGTTGTAACGCTCCTTGTCGGTAATGAAACCCATACCATAGTCACCAGCGATGCGCTCAACCTCCTCATTACCCTTACGTACCAGTTCCTCTTTCTCCTTAGGAATGATAATGTCACCAAGGTTGAATGACAGACCGCCTTCGTAGGCCATCTTGTAGCCGAGGTTCTTGATACCATCCAGGAATTCACAAGCACGAGCTACACCAACAGTCTTGATAACGTCGGTAATGATGTTGCGCAAGGTCTTCTTAGAGATAACACCATTGAAATAACCTACCTCAGTAGGAATAATCTCATTGGCAATAACGCGACCAACACTAGTCTCTACCATACGCTTACCGATGGTGCCATCGGGCATCTTATCGTCTACGACAACTCTTACGGGAGCATGGAAGTCCACACGCTTCTCGTTGAAGGCGATGATAGCCTCCTCTGCACCGTAGAATGTAAGACCTGTACCCTTCGCACCGGGACGAAGCTTGGTAATATAGTAAAGACCCAATACCATATCCTGTGAAGGAACGGTGATAGGAGCACCATTGGCAGGGTTCAGGATATTGTGACTCTGGAGCATCAGAATCTGTGCCTCCAGTACAGCCTCATTGCTCAGTGGCAAATGCACAGCCATCTGGTCACCATCAAAGTCGGCGTTGAACGCAGTACATGCCAGAGGATGCAACTGAATAGCCTTACCCTCAATCATCTTAGGCTGGAATGCCTGGATACCAAGACGGTGAAGGGTTGGTGCACGGTTGAGCAGTACAGGGTGACCCTTCATCACATGCTCAAGGATGTCCCAGATTACGGGTTCCTTGCGATCCACAATCTTCTTAGCACTCTTTACAGTCTTCACGATACCGCGCTCAATGAGCTTACGGATGATGAATGGCTTATAGAGCTCTGCTGCCATCAACTTGGGCAGACCGCACTCACCCATCTTCAACTCAGGACCTACAACAATTACCGAACGTGCAGAGTAGTCAACACGCTTACCGAGCAAGTTCTGACGGAAGCGACCCTGCTTACCCTTCAAAGAGTCGCTAAGCGACTTCAAAGGACGGTTGCTCTCAGTCTTAACTGCGCTGCTCTTACGGCTATTGTCAAAGAGGCTGTCAACTGCCTCCTGAAGCATACGCTTCTCATTGCGGAGGATGACTTCAGGAGCCTTGATCTCAATGAGTCTCTTCAGACGATTGTTACGGATGATAACTCGACGGTAAAGGTCATTCAAATCGCTGGTAGCGAAACGACCACCATCCAGAGGTACGAGAGGACGCAATTCAGGTGGAATGACAGGAAGGATCTTCATGATCATCCACTCAGGCTTGTTGCGGCCACGGCTTGCACGGAAGCTCTCAACCACCTGAAGACGCTTCAATGCCTCATTCTTACGCTGCTGGGCAGCATCGCTGTTGGCAGCATCACGCAACTGATAAGACAATGAGTCCAGATCCAGACGGGTCAGCAGATCATACACTGCCTCTGCACCCATCTTAGCAATGAACTTATTGGGATCGGTATCCTCCAGGTAAGCATTCTCCTTAGGGAGACGATCCATCACCTGATTGTACTCATCCTCACTCAATACGTCATTGACCTGCAGGGAAGCACCATCAAGGAAGTCGAAAGTTTCATCTGCCAGCACACCGGGCTGAATCACCACATAGCGCTCATAGTAGATGATGGAATCCAACTTCTTGGTAGGGATACCAAGGAGATAACCGATCTTGTTGGGCAAACTGCGGAAATACCAAATGTGAGCTACGGGCACCACGAGGTCAATATGACCACTGCGCTCGCGACGTACCTTCTTCTCAGTAACTTCTACACCACAACGATCGCAGACGATACCTTTATAGCGGATACGCTTGTACTTTCCACAATGGCACTCATAGTCCTTGGTGGGACCGAAGATGCGCTCACAGAAAAGACCGTCGCGCTCGGGCTTATAGGTACGATAGTTGATAGTCTCAGGCTTCAGCACCTCGCCATGAGAGTTCTCAAGGATTTCCTCAGGTGAGGCCAATCCGATGGTAATCTTGGTAAAATTACTCTTTATCTTGTTTTCTTTCTTAAAAGCCATATCTATATTTAGGTTTTGAGGATTTTAGGTATTGTGGTTTTGAGGTTTGAGGTCAAAGGACCTTTCAACCCTGCAACCATATAACCTTATAACCTAATAGTAATTAATCCAAGGAGATGCTCAAGCCCAAGCCTCTAAGCTCATGCAACAGCACATTAAGTGACTCAGGAATGTTGGGAGTAGGCATAGGATCACCCTTGACGATAGCCTCGTATGCCTTGCTACGTCCTGCAACATCATCAGACTTGATAGTCAGGATCTCCTGCAGTACGTGTGAAGCACCGAATGCCTCGATAGCCCAAACCTCCATCTCTCCGAAACGCTGACCACCAAACTGGGCCTTACCTCCAAGAGGCTGCTGAGTGATGAGAGAGTACGGACCGATAGAACGAGCATGCATCTTGTCCTCAACCATGTGGCCCAACTTAAGCATATAGGCGATACCTACAGTAGCCAACTGGTCGAAAGGCTCACCGGTAGCACCGTCATACAACTGGGTTGAGCAGTAGCGAGGCAGACCTGCCTTGTCTGTCCACTCACACAAGTCATCGAGTGAAGCACCATCAAAGATGGGAGTAGCAAACTTCACGCCCAACTTGCGACCAGCAGCACCGAGGACAGCCTCGAAGATCTGGCCGATGTTCATACGAGAAGGCACACCCAGAGGGTTCAGTACGATGTCGACGGGAGTACCATCTGCCAAGAAAGGCATGTCCTCCTGACGTACCACCTTGCTGACGATACCCTTATTACCATGGCGACCTGCGAGCTTATCACCTACGCCGATCTTGCGCTTCTTAGCCACATAGACCTTAGCCATCTGGATGATACCGCTGGGCAGCTCGTCACCGATGGTGATGGCAAACTTCTTACGTCTTGCCTCTGCATCCAATACCTTATACTTCTTGTTGAAGTTGGTGATAAGGCGACTGATAAGTCCGTTGGTATGCTCGTCGTCTGTCCAACCGCTGATCTGGATAGCAGTGAAATCAAGAGTATTCAAAGCACCCTCAGTGAACTTGCTACCGGCTGCGATGATCTCTGCATCCTGATAGTCCTTCACACCAGCAGACTTCTTGTTCTTGGTGAGCTCCATCAGTTTCTCGATCAAGATAGCCTTCAAGTCGGCCACCTTACCCTCAAACTCATCGTCGATAGCAGCCAAACGGGGCTTGTCCTGCAACTTGGTAGCACGAGTCTTGATGGCCTTAGAGAAGAGCTTCTTGTCGATGATGACACCGCTCAAAGAAGGAGTAGCCTTCATAGAAGCATCCTTCACATCACCAGCCTTGTCACCAAAGATGGCACGGAGCAACTTCTCTTCAGGACTGGGATCGCTTTCTCCCTTAGGAGTGATCTTACCAATCATGATATCACCGGGCTCTACACGAGCACCTACACGGATGATACCATTCTCATCCAGATCCTTGGTAGCCTCTTCGCTAACATTGGGAATATCACTGGTGAGCTCCTCGACACCACGCTTGGTCTCACGTACATCGAGAGTGAACTCCTCCACGTGTACGCTAGTCAGGATATCCTCACGTACTACGCGCTCGTTGAGCACGATAGCATCCTCATAGTTGTAACCCTTCCAAGGCATGTATGCCACGAGCAGGTTCTTACCCAATGCCAACTCGCCATTCTCCGTTGCGTAACCCTCAGTGAGGATATCGCCAGTATTAACGCGCTGACCCTTCTCGCAGATAGGACGAAGGTCGATGGTCATATTCTGATTGGTACGGCGGAACTTAGGAATGCGATACTCCTTGAGTGCAGGTTCGAAGCTTACAAACTCATCCTCCTCAGTACGATCGTACAGGATACGGATGGTCGTAGCATCTACATACTCTATCACACCGGGGCCTTCGGCGGTCACCATCGTGCGGCTATCCTCACATACCTGCTTCTCAATACCGGTGCCTACAATAGGAGCCTCGGTACGCATCAAAGGTACAGCCTGGCGCATCATGTTAGATCCCATCAATGCACGGTGAGCATCGTCATGCTCCAAGAAGGGAATCAAAGATGCAGCGATAGATGCAATCTGCTGAGGAGCAACGTCCATCAAGTTGACTTCGGTAGGAGGAACTACTGGGTAGTCATCGTCCTGACGACACTTAACCTTGGTGCGGATGAAAGTACCATCATCATTCAAGGGAGCATTGCCCTGACCGATGATCTGCTTCTCCTCTTCCTCTGCGGTAAGGTACTTGATACCGTCATCGCTCAGGTCTACCACACCCTCCTTAACTACACGATAAGGAGTCTCGATGAAACCGAGCTCATTGATCTTAGCATAGACACAAAGTGAACTGATCAAACCGATGTTGGGACCTTCAGGAGACTCGATAGGACAGAGACGACCATAGTGAGTATAGTGTACGTCGCGCACCTCAAAACCTGCACGCTCACGTGACAGACCGCCAGGACCAAGGGCAGAAAGACGACGCTTGTGAGTAACCTCAGCCAGAGGGTTGGTCTGGTCCATGAACTGGCTCAATGCATTGGTACCAAAGAAGCTGTTGATGACGCTACTGATGGTCTTGGCATTGATCAAGTCGGTAGGAGTGAAGACCTCATTGTCACGAACGTTCATGCGCTCGCGGATGGTACGGGTCATACGAGCCAAACCGATAGAGAACTGATTGCTCAGCTGCTCACCGACGGTACGTACACGACGGTTGCTCAAATGGTCGATATCATCTACGGTGGCCTTGCTGTTGACCAACTCGATGAGGTACTTGATAATCTCAATCATATCCTCCTTAGTCAGTACTCGAGTACTGGGATCGGTAGTAAGATTGAGCTTACGATTCAAACGGTAACGTCCAACCTCGCCCAGGTCATAACGCTTCTCACTAAAGAAGAGGGCATTGATCAGCTCATGAGCACTTGCATCATCTGCGGGGTCCGCATTACGGAGCTGACGATAGATGTAAGTGGCAGCCTCATTGCCTGAGTTTGAGGTATCCTTCTGCAAGGTATTGAAGATGATGCCATAGTCGGAACTGTTGGGATCAGCCTTATGCAGCAACACGTTGGCCACACCGCTATCCAGGATGATAGCAATGTTGTCTTCGGTAAGTTCAGACTCACGCTCGAGGATGACCTCGTTGCGCTCGATGCTGATCACCTCACCGGTATCCTCATCCACGAAGTCCTCAGTCCAGCTCTTCAATACACGAGCAGCCAACTTGCTACCCACGCGAGCCTTCAGGTTCTTCTCGGTAGCTTCAACCTCCTCTGAAAGGTTGAAAATCTCCAAGATATCGCGGTCGTTCTCAAAACCGATAGCACGAAGCAAAGTGGTTACGGGCAACTTCTTCTTACGATCGATGTATGCGTACATCACATTGTTGATATCCGTAGCAAACTCGATCCAACTACCCTTGAAAGGAATGATACGAGCGCTATAGAGCTGGGTACCATTGGCATGGATGCTGCTTCCAAAGAACACACCGGGTGAACGATGCAACTGTGACACAACTACGCGCTCAGCACCATTGATGATAAAGGTACCGTTGTCGGTCATATAAGGAATAGGGCCGAGGAATACATCCTGAATCACGGTATCGAAATCCTCATGATCAGGGTCGGTACAGTAGAGCTTAAGCTTTGCCTTCAAAGGCACGCTGTAGGTCAGACCACGCTCCAAGCACTCCTCGATGCTATAACGAGGTGGATCGATGTAGTAGTCAAGAAACTCCAGGGTGAAGTTGTTGCGAGTGTCCTGTATGGGGAAGTTCTCAGAGAACACCTTGTACAGACCATCATTCTTTCTCAACTCTGGTGGAGTGTCCAGTTGCAAGAAGTCCTTGAAAGACTTCAGCTGCACCTCGAGAAAGTCCGGATAGTTCATCGGGCTCTTCACCGAGGTGAAATTTACACGGTTGTTGATAATATTAGAAGCCATTATATATAGTGGTATATGAATTTGCTTATATTGCGTGCCGTCCTGGGACGGGGAGTGTCGCTAAAACATTGAAAAATAGACTTTTCTGCAACCAATTTGTTGCATTATGGGGAGGTGGGATTTGGTGTGTATCAACGTTAGGACACAAAAAGGTAAAGAACCCTCTACCAGAGGATCCTTTACCATATTGTTTCTAAGAAACCTGAATCTTACTTCAGCTCGATCTCAGCACCAGCGTCCTCGAGAGCCTTCTTCAGAGCCTCAGCCTCAGCCTTGGGCATGCCCTCCTTCAGAGTGCTGGGAGCACCGTCAACGAGTTCCTTAGCCTCCTTCAAACCGAGACCACAGTTCTCCTTAACAGCCTTTACAACCTGGAGCTTGTTAGCACCTGCAGCCTTCAGAACAACGTCAAAGTCGGTCTTCTCCTCAGCAGCAGCAGCGCCACCCTCACCACCTGCAGCAACAACAACAGCAGCAGCAGCGGGCTCAATACCATAAGTTTCCTTAAGTTCGTTCTTAAGATCGATTACTTCCTGTACTGTGAGCGCAACGAGCTCAGCAGCAATAGCTTTAATATCAGCCATTTTAGTTAATGTATTAAAGTGTTATTAAATCTAATTTAATTACTCTGCAGCCTCTTCTGCAGCAGCCTCGCGATTCTCCAGAGCGCTCAATACGTTCATAATAGGAGACTCCAATGCTGCAATAACATCTGCAATAAGTTCGTTCTTGCTCTTAAGAGCACACAGCGTATTCAGCTGATCAGCGCCAACGTAGATGTTCTCCTCAGCATAAGCTGCCTTCAAAGCAGGCTTAAGAGCCTTCTTGCTAGCATACTCCTTCAACATCTTAGCAGGCTTGTTGGCCACCTCAGTGAAGATCATTGCAGTGGTACCGTGAAGTACCTCGTACATTGCCTCATAGTTGGTCTCGCTTGCCTCCATGGCCTTCTGAAGAAGGGTGTTCTTTACAGCCACCATCTTCAGGCCCTCGTTGAAGCACTTGCGACGCATAGCGCTAGTATCAGCAGCATTCATACCCTCGATATCTACCAGGTAGAAGTGAGGATACTGTGTCAGGACCTCGCCCAGTTGTGCGATGATTGCACTTTTATCTTCCTTTCTCATGATTTTCTTCGTTTTTAGATTTCCTCAACGGCCTTGGGATCGATCTTGATACCCAGACTCATAGTACTAGAAAGATAAATACTCTTAATATAAGTACCCTTAGCAGCAGCAGGCTTCAGCTTGATGATGGTAGCGATGAACTCCTTAGCGTTCTCGGCGATCTTCTCTGCTGAGAAAGATACCTTACCGATAGAAGTATGTACGATACCGCTCTTATCAACCTTGAAATCGATCTTACCCTGCTTTACCTCACGAATAGCCTGGGCTACGTTGGGGGTTACAGTACCACTCTTAGGGTTAGGCATCAAGCCACGGGGACCCAGGATACGACCCAGAGCACCAATCTTACCCATGATAGCGGGCATGGTGATGATGACGTCGATATCGGTCCAACCACCCTTAATCTTCTCGATATACTCATCGAGACCTACATAGTCAGCACCAGCTTCCTTAGCGGCAGCTTCCTGGTCAGGAGTACAAAGGCAGAGCACGCGGGTAACCTTACCGGTACCATTGGGCAGTGAAACCACACCACGTACCATCTGGTTAGCCTTACGAGGTTCTACACCCAGGCGGACATCGATGTCAACAGAAGCATCAAACTTGGAAGTGGTG
>JAZLII010000032.1:0-8473 GCA_045617275.1 Bacteroidaceae bacterium | reverse complement strand
CCTTGACGGTGTCGACAAGGCTATACGGGGTGAGGGCGAGACTGCCACACTCCGTTTCGGTCACGACGGCAACATCATACCTCTCTGTGCCATCATGCACCTGAAAGATTGCGATGCACGTGTAGACGACATATTTAGCATTGACCGTCAGTGGCGCAACTACTACGTAAGCCCGATGGGAGCCAACGTCCAGCTCATCTTCTATCGCAAGTCAGGAAACGACGACATCCTCGTCAAGATCCTGCACAACGAACTCGAAACCTCCATACCCATCCCTACCGACATGGCACCCTACTACCATTGGAAGGAAGTCAGAGAGTTTTGGATGAAACAACTTTAAAAAATACAAGGATTACATGCTCAAATTGTAAGTGAAAAATAATAATTTGTTAAGAACCGCGAGACCATGCTAAGACGCATCTTTTTCCTCTTCTCATTCCTGACGCTTGCCACCCTGCCGGTGCTGGCACAAGAATTGAAACTAAGATCGCATATCGCAGATGCCGACACAAAGGAGGCTTTGCCTTACGTCAGTGTATATGTGTCGGAGAGGAGCACCACCGTAGCCAACCACGAAGGTGACTTCACCATCGCTGCCCGTCCTGGCCAGAAGGTCAGACTGTCTTATGTGGGTTACAACGCACGGGAGATACCCGTAGAGAACTTCCCCGACACCATCTACATGAAGGTTGCCACACGCACCCTTCAGCAGCTCACCGTGATGCCCTACGACGATATGCTCCATGCCGTGGTCAAACAGCTCAACAAAGAGTACATCAGGAAGAGTACCAAAAAGGGACAATACTTCTGCCGACTGACATCGAGACTGCAGGACAAGGACGAGCTGACGGAGGCTTTCCTCGAAGCCGAGACAGCCATCAACCTGCGCAACATGACGATGCTCAACGGCCGACGTGGACAGATGACACGCTGGGGACTCATCCGCCCCACCCTAAGCAACATCAACCTCCACCACACCCTCGACCTCGGTCCCATGGTGCAGGAGTCGCCCTTCTGGGGCGGTAGCATCCTTCCCCTCAGCAAAAGAGCCTCGAAAGGATACTTCACCAAGCACTTCAACATCACTTGCGAAGTCCTGGAAGACAGCATAGAGGGCAAGGTGTACTGCTTCACGATGGAGAAAAAGGAGAAGGATACGAAGGACAAAGCCTCAAAGGCTAAGTCGGCCAAGGGTATCCTCTTCGAACAGGAGAGTCCGGAAGAACCCAGTACCCTCGTGGGTAAGATCTACGTGAAGGCCGCTACCAACCAGCTTCTTCGCTTCGACGGAGAGGTCACTGGCATGACCTTGGAAGTGGTGAAAAACAACAACCGCATCTCCAAGCCTGCCACGATGAAGATACGCATCAACTACACGCTGCGCAACGGATTTACCGAGGTGGACGATATCTCCTGCGAAGTGGATGCCGGCGAGGAACTGAACACTCAGACCATCATGCACAACGTGAGCGACCTGAAGATCGAGTTCCCCAAAAAGAAAAATGAGGTAAGGGAAAACATGATCTCGGCCGTAGACGCCGCGGGGTTCGACTCCACGCTGTGGAAGTACTCGGGTATCATCCAGCGCACCAAGTACGAGGAGCAGCTGGCACAGGAGCAAGCCACGATAGACTCCACAGCCATCACTCAGCATACTGGCGACGAACAGCTGGACAAACTCATTGATCGCGCACGTCTCTTCGGACAGCGAATCCCACAAGAGAAGGTGTTCTTGCACCTCGACAACACGAACTACTTCCTGGGCGACACCATTTGGTATGCAGCCTACACACGCCAGACCAACAACGACCTCCCCAGCAGCATCAGCAACGTGCTCTACGTAGAACTGCTCAACAACGACGGTTACGTGATGGAGCGTCAGGTGGTGAAGCTGAAGGGAGGACGAGGACACGGTAACTTCCGCCTCGATACGGAATACTACGCCGGATTCTACGAACTCAGAGCCTACACTCGATGGCAGCTCAACTGGGGTGCCTACGAGATAGAGCACGGACCAGCCAGCAAGAAATGGTTTGTGAGCAAGGAGAAGGAGAATGAGTTCTTCCGAGACTACGACAAGCTCTATAGCCGTGTCATTCCCGTCTACGACGCTCCTCAAGACTCAGCATCTTTCGAACACGACATGACCTTGCGCCCTTTGCGCCGCCAATTCCGTAATGAGACCGACCCTCGTAAGCTCGTCGTGACCCTCTTCCCTGAGGGTGGCAACCTCGTCTACGGCGCCCAGTGCCGTGTTGCCTTCGAAGCAGCCTGGGACGACGGAGAGTGGGCAGACGGCGTCCTGATGGTGGACAGCAGCGCCTACCAGACCGTACACCGCGGCCGAGGCACCTTCACCGTCACGCCTATGAAGGGCAAACGTCTGCCCAAGGCCGTTTTTACTGTAGCCGACGGCAGCAGCATCACGGCAAACTGGCCCGACGTGGAAGAGAAAGGTGTGTCACTGAGCGTAATCCAGGATGAAGCGAAATGGAACATCAGCGTAACCGACATACAGGGCATAGAGCCCGACAGCCTGGCCATGACCATCATGCACGAAGGCGTAATCACACACGTCTTTCCCCTCAACAAGGGCAAGCTCTCGCAGGAATACTATGACAACCAGTTCGAACCCGGAGTGCAGCAAGTCACCGTCTTCGACACCAGAGGACGCGTCTGGGCCGATCGACTCTTTTTCGTGAGCCACTCCACGCAGAATCGTCCCAACATCACCATCAGCGGATTGAAGGACGAGTACCGTCCCTACGAACAGATAGCCCTGGACATACAGGCCACCGACCCCGAGAAGGCCGCCCAAAGTCCCATCTCAATCGCCGTCCGTGACGCTTGGAACGGCGACTACCTCTACGACACCGGCAACATGCTGACCGAGATGCTCCTCTCCAGCGAGGTGAAGGGCTTCATCCCACAGCCCGAGTGGTACTTCGAGTCTAACGACTCCCTGCACCGCCAGGCCTTGGACCTCCTGATGATGACGCAAGGATGGAGGCGATTCTCCTGGAAGGACATGGCGGTACAGGGCGCATGGGACCTCACCCACCCCGACGAGAAGAACATCGTGGTGGAAGGCTTAGTGCTGCCATACGTCGGCGACGAGGAGATACGCCTCCACCTGGAGAGCCTCCTCGAAACGGACGACGGCAACACCATGAGTGGTCTGACCCGCATAGAGATGGCTGAGACCCTGGGCAAGAGGGACAATAAGGAGAAAGAGCTGACCGTACACGCCGAGATCGTGGAAGGAAGTACGTTGCAGGCCACCAGTAGCGAGATCATGACCCAGAACAGACGCTTTCGCTTGAAGTTGCCCGACTTCTACGACAAGTCCATATTCTTCCTCAGCGCAGCCGACCTCAGTAAGCTGAAGCCAGGAAAGAAATATACCTGGATACAGCAATCCAGCATCACGGAATGGAAGCCCAATGTAAAGAACAGCCAGCGCTTTGACGT
This sequence comes from Bacteroidaceae bacterium, assembly GCA_045617275.1. Taxonomy (GTDB): domain Bacteria; phylum Bacteroidota; class Bacteroidia; order Bacteroidales; family Bacteroidaceae; genus Physcousia. The sequence goes on along the minus strand of JAZLII010000032.1, from coordinate 5,002 downwards.
GGACGATCCCGAATATATGGTCTACTTATCACAGCCCTGGCCACGCTATGCCACACCCTTCAACTGGTACCAGAACCATCTGGCTCCGGCACCTGTAAAGGAACGGAAGAGCTTCACGCGCAGATTCAGCGACGGAGCTACACAGCTCGACGAGGTGTCCGTACAGGCCAAGCGTAGCAGAATGAGACGGTTCAGCGACGCTGAGCCAGCCTTCATCGTGGATGCCTACGACGCATGGAACAACGCCATGGACGCTGGCTTCCGTCCCGACCCTGAGTTCATCGTGCGCAGCTACATCGGCGACTTGGGACTGGCAGACCCCTACGTCTTGGAGAGCTATATCAGCGAAGAAGGCAACATCGAGACCCTCAGGAGTAGCCGCATCGGAGTGCGCTTCGGTCCCAACCCTCTGCGCCTTGCCTTCGAGAAGGGCATCGACAGCGACTCCCTCAAGAACATGTCCGACGGAATAGGCACCTCCAAGGAGTCTCTCTTTAGCCTCGGCGGGCAGGAGAGTACCATGCTGGCAGAGAAAAAAAGCCTCATGAGCAAGGGGTACCTGTGGTCCATGGACCGCAAGCTGGATCCCGGTGAGAGGAAATACTACTTCAAAGTGGACAGATACGACCAGCCCACCTCTGAGATAGACATGCACAAGTTAGAGAACTTTGTCATCTACACCGACTATGCGCCTCGCCACAGAGGCGAGAACCGATACGTGGGTAGCAACCTCCCCGAGTCCTATCTGGCGCTCTATCCCTATGCCGATGCCGGCATGCGCAACTTCTACCGTGACCGCCGCTACATCATCCAGGGATTCTCCATCGCCGACGACTTCTACCATCCCGACTACAGCAACCGTGCCCTGCCCAAAGAGGGCACTGTGGACCGTCGCCGCACACTCTATTGGAATCCCCTGCAGGAGCTCGATGAGAACGGACATGCCAGTATCATCCTATACAACAGTTGCCGCAATGCAGAAATCAGTGTGACAGCAGAAGGAATGACCAACGAAGGTACCATCCTGACAGGCAAGAACGAGTGACGATACCATCTTTACAAGTAAGAAGGAATGACGGTACTATCTTGACAGGCAAGAGCGAGTGATCACCAACAAAAAAGCCACTCTGCAAAAAAGCTCCAACCCTCTTTTGCAATTTGTAAAATATAATTTATAATGTATTAATTGTGGTTTGCCCTACCCCAAGAGGGCAAAAGCCCTAATTTCTCCTTTTATCTTCAATGTGGCGTTCGTCACTACCATAAAATAGCATCGGGAAGAATTTGTGTTCTTCCCGATACCATTTCCTTACCTTATTCCATACAGGTAGCCAAGGAGGGCCATCTTGCCTCTCATGGTCTCTCGTGGGGTGAACTCACCATTGACCCAGAAGTAGCGCTGATTGAAGAATGACTCCTGTGAGGGCCATCCACCTTTCTGCCAGTCAGGATAGCAACGTCCCAAGAGGATCTGGGCATCTCCACCATCACCACGGCTCCAGGTCTCAGTGCCATTGAATGGTGTCTGGCCGGGGTGACTGCCGGGCACGCCATCGTTGCGACCCGTGGTGTAGCAGTCCGTGATGTGACGCTCACCCAGTCCGGTCATCTCCACCGTGTTGCTGGGGTTGCGACCCAGACACCAGTCGGCATCGATATACATGGCACGCTCAAGCTGCTGACGAATGATGCGGTCAGTGGTAACAAAGTGTGCCAACATGAGAAGCTGGAGATTTTCCGAAGTCTGCCAGCGAGAGTCGTTGGTGGTACGGCGCGAGGGACGCAGGTCGCTGGGCTTCACATGATTTTCGAATGCCTCAAAGCAGACGCTCTTCTTCATATTCTCATAGAGTTCCTTATAGTGTCGCTCACGAGGACAGACAAGATAGGCGGCTGTACCCCAGATCTGATAGCCCGAACGCTGATTCCATATCCTCGACTCAGGACCCTTCACGATGCTTCCCTCTGCCATGACGTCCTCCCAGGCACGATCACCCGTGACATTGTAGAGATACGCTGCTGCCATCTGACGGAAGTCGCGACCCTTCATCTGACCGTCGCCGATGTGCTGACCATCGTCGAGCTGCTGATTGTCCTGCTTCTCTGCAAAACGGTAGGCCTTGATGGCCTCGTCACGATAGTAATGCATGAGGCTATCCTTGCCCATCACGCGGAAACAGTCGGAAAGCATGGCGCAGTTAGCAGCATTGGCCCATGCAGCCATCGTGGTACACCCTGCCTGGAACATAATGGTCCACTCCTTGCTCGGATTGGTGACACCCTGACTGTAAGCCTCACCATCGCGTATGCTCAGGAAGAAGTCCACCTCGTTGCGTGCCTCGTCCACGATATCGGCAATGCCGTTGCCACTCTCCGTGATGCCGAGTTGGTCCTCACTGATACGACCACCGGTGAGAAGATAAGGCAAAAGTAGGTCGTAGATATTGCTCACATGTGCCAGGTGTCGGTCCCAGTCGAAGGCATCGGAGTGTCCGCCCTTCACCTCCGTGTTGACAGGATTGCCAGGAAGACGATGACGCCAGAAGGCTGACTGCAGAGCTGGCTTAAAATGAGGTTCATCCCACACATCGCCTCCTATCCTTCTCCACTCGGGCGACCAAGGATGCAGGTCGGTCTTGTAGACGGTGAAGCCCACGGGGTCCACCTCGGGTATGAAGGCCGGCTGGCGAGGCACGGGAGAGATGTCAGGTCTGGGCTTCTCACCGAGTCGCATATAGTAGTAACCTCTCACGGAGTAGCGATAAGGCTCAAAGTATACATCCTGTGCAATGTCGAAGTCCATGCTGCATCCCACATCTTCCACCACGAGACGGTAGCGACCGGGCTGATCGCACTTGAAGTCGATGTTCCAGACATCCGATCCTGTATCGTTCTTGCGATTGGCCTCATACTTCGAGTCGCTCTGAGATTTCCAGAAACTGACCTTCCCCACCTGACGGCTCTTCTGCGTCTTCACATTGTAAAGCCACACGCGTTTGCCCACGAAGGAAGCATAGTCACGCTGACCGCCTTCGCCCAACCATAGATACAGGTCGGCAGCATGGGTACTCTGCTGGGGAGAATAACCGATGATATTGACATGCACTGCCTCGGAGGTGGACTGATAGATGTCGAAGAGCACCTCGCTCTGCGTTTTGTCAGCACCTATGCCAGAGGGCAAAGTCACCTGGTACGTGCAGCCCTGCTTCATGGCACGAGGCAGACGGATGAAAAGCCAGTGGTCGAGCTCACTCCGGTGCTTGTTGTCCGTATTCATAGGCTTGCTCTTACGATAGACGGCCAGAGGGTGCTGACTGCCAAAAGCCTTGTCGTCGAGCGAACAGACTGTCCACCCATCAAGGCGTGTGGCCAACTCCACATCGAGACGCTGGCCAAAGACGAGCAAGGTGTCGTCGCCCTCAGCAAAGGAGTGGCCCAGATAGGCACTGGGACCCGTACCGTCATCCCGATAGTGCACCTCTCCATCACGGAAGTGAACCATGAGGTATTCTTTGTCTATAACCTTTGTCTCCAGATATTTGGTTGCATAGGCACAAATCGGAGCGACCAACATGAGCAAAAGAGCGATGATAATTTGTCTGTTTTTCATGGGATAAATGGATGATTAACAATGTTCGTCTGCAAATTTACACAATAAATTCTAAACTTGAAAGTATTCCATGCACAAAATTCGAGTATAAAAACTTGGCTGTTAGCGATTTATCTTGTATATTTGCAAGAACTTTAACGATAAGCAACATACAAGGTAACATACGTGCCCTAAACTAACTAACAATCAACCCATGAAGCAATACCTCAATCCCATCGCGCTTGCCCTTGCATCCGTGGCCATCTCGAGCTGTCAATCCACTCAAAAGATACAGCAGATCGCACTCAAGGACGCCTTCAAGGATGACTTCCTCATTGGATGTGCCATCGACCAGCGCATCATCAGTCAGCACGACAGCAAGGCACAGGCGCTCATCCTGGAGCAGTTCAATGCAGTATCGCCAGAGAGCGTACTCAAACCCGAATACATACACCCTGCTCCCAACCGCTGGAACTTCACCCCAGGCGATGCCTACTGCCAGTTCGCTGCAGAGCACGGACTAAAAGCGCTGGGCCACACGCTTGTATGGCACAATCAAACTCCCAACTTCTTCTGGCTCAACTCCGACGGTACACCTCGCTCGCAGGAGGACATGAGAGCGCATCTGGTGGAGTATCTGGAGAAGGTCACCACGCATTTTGCCGGCAAGGTCTATGCCTGGGACGTGGTCAATGAGATACTCGACGAGGATGGCAACTATCGCCACGACAAGGGATGGGAGAAATACTACAAGGACCTGGACGACCTCGTATGCCTCGCCTTCAGCACGGCACAGCGCTGCGACCCCAATGCCGAACTCTACTACAACGACTTCAACATGTGGCGCCCTTCTAAGGTGGCAGGAGCCGTTCGCCTCGTAAAGATGCTGCAGTCCAAAGGTATCCGCATCGACGGTGTGGGCATACAGGCACACTGGGGGCTCAACTTCCCTGAGATCAAGGACGTAGAGAATGCCATCGACCAACTCTCTGCCTTAGGAGTGAAGGTGATGATCACAGAGATAGACATCGACGTGCTGCCCCTGACGAAGGAGGGACAGGTCATCGGGCAGTCGCTCAGCGACCCCGTCTTCCAGAGACCTGAGTTCGTCAAGTTCCTCAACCCCTATCGCCAGGGCCTTCCCAAGGAGGTCGACAAGCAGTTGGCTGATCGCTATGAGGAACTGATGCGCGTCTTCCACAAGAAGCGCGACAAGATAGACCGCGTGACCTTCTGGGGTCTGCACGACGGTGTGTCCTGGAAGAACGACTATCCCGTACCCCATCGCACCAACTACCCCATGCTCTTCGACCGCAACCTCCAGAAGAAGAAAGCCTATGAGCAAGTCATCAAGGTAGGACAAGGCCGCAAGTAAGCGAGCAGCGTATATGGTAAGTCGGATCGTAGCCATGT
>JAZLII010000031.1:0-19613 GCA_045617275.1 Bacteroidaceae bacterium | reverse complement strand
CCTCACGACCGTGTCTTGGTCAGTGAGAGTGGCATCAGCCATCCCGAGACTGTCCGCCTCCTTCGTGAAGCTGGTTACCGTGGTTTTCTCATGGGTGAGCACTTCATGCGTTTCGACAATCCTGGCCTCGCCCTCCGTGATTTTATCGCCCAGATATAGCTCAAGGCCCCGTTCCCTGCGATTCGCTCTGCTCCCGATCCCTGCGATATTGTCGCAGGTCTCGATAAGCCACCGTTCCCGACGCTTTTCCGTCGGGCCTTTAAACTTAAAATTTTGATCATAAAAGTTTGCGGCATGCGCGACGCAGAAAACATACGCGCAGTAGAGCAGATCGCTCCCGACTGGATGGGTTTCATCTGTTGGCCCAAGTCCTCAAGGCATGTCAGTGAGTTGCCCTCCTATTTGCCTGAGTGCACTCGTGTGGGTGTCTTTGTCAATGCTGAGCTCGACTATATCAAGGAGATGGCCACCCTGTTTGGTCTCCGTCGCCTTCAGCTCCATGGCACTGAGTCTCCTGAGCGCTGCAAAGAGATCTCCCAAGCCACTGGGCTTCCCATCACCAAGGCCATCAGCGTGCTGACCGTCGACGATATAGAGCGAGCCTCTGCTTATGAAGGCATCGCCGATTACCTGCTCTTCGACACCAAGTGTAAGTGTGTGGGAGGTAGCGGTGAGCAGTTCGACTGGGATATCCTTCAGGCCTATCGTGGTACCACCCCTTTCCTCCTTGCCGGAGGTATAGGTCCTGGCGATGAGGCTCGTGTACGCGCCTTCTCCCACCCCGCCTTTGCTGGCATCGATCTCAATAGCCGCTTCGAGATAAGTCCTGCGCTCAAAGATGTTGGGGCGCTCAGCCTTTTCATCCACACGCTCACCGGCACCGTTCCCTGCGATTTTGTCGCAGGTCTCCCATAGCCCCTGTTCCCGACGCTTTTCCGTCGGGCCTAAATAAATTACCACCCTTCCCAACGGTTGACCGTTGGTCCTAAAATTTAAACCTCTAAACAATGAACCGTATCAACGATCTCTTCGCCCATAAGCATGAGGGCATCTTGAGTCTATATTTCTGTGCCGGACATCCCACGTTGGAAGGCATCTGTGACACCATCCGCACCATTGAGCAGCGAGGTATCGACATGATCGAGGTGGGTATACCCTTCAGCGACCCCATGGCCGATGGACCGGTCATCCAGGATGCAGCCACCAAGGCTCTTCGCAATGGTATGTCCTTGAAGACACTCTTTGCACAGTTGGCCGATATCCGCAAGGATGTGCAGATACCTCTGGTCTTCATGGGTTATATGAATCCCATCTGCCACTATGGCTATGAGGCTTTCTTTGCAGACTGTCAGCGCATTGGTATCGATGGAGTCATCATGCCCGACCTACCCTTCCGTGACTATCAGGCAGAGGTCAAGCCTATTGCCGACAAGTACGATGTGCGTGTCATCATGCTCATCACCCCTGAGACCAGCGAGGAGCGTATCCGCTTCATCGACCAGAATACCGATGGCTTCATCTATATGGTCAGCTCCGCTGCTGTCACCGGTGCGCAGAAAGAGTTTAACGAGGCCAAGCAGGCTTATTTCAATAAGGTCAACCAGATGCAGCTCCGCAATCCTCGTATGATAGGCTTTGGTATCAGCAACAAGCAGACCCTGGAGAGTGCTCAGGCCAATGCTGCCGGTGCCATCATTGGTAGCAAGTTCGTCACTCTGCTCGACCAAACACACGATGCTGCACAGGCTGTCGATCTTCTCCTTGATGCGCTGAAGCACTAAGGTCCTTTGATGCTCAGGCGGGTATCCCTTTCTTGTCTTTATCCTCAAGATGGCGTTGCTCCATTACCTTGACAAAAAAGAAAGGGATACCCGATTGGAGTATCCCTTTTCTATTACCTTCTTGCTGTAGGTGTAATGATCACTTCAGCACTACAGTGATGTCCTTACCTTCCTCGGTAACATTGAGCTTGTCCTCACGCAGCAACCAGCCCATAGCCAGGAAAAGCTCCTTGTCGGTCTTGATCTTTGCTGCCTTCTTGAGGTCCTTAGTGTTCATTGCACCATTCTCGTTGAGGGCGGTCCATACGGCACCAGCCACAGTTCCAATCTTTTCGTTCATAGTGTTGTTCTTTACCTTAAAAATTAATATGGTGGGACACATACTCCCACGTTGAAATCTATCATACGGGAGGCGGGCTCCCATGTTGTCTTATCTCACAGGAATTCTCTCAATTGCACTGCAAAGGTACTGCCTTTCGGGGGGATGTGGAAAGGATAAGTTAAAAATTGTGCATTCTCACAGCAATTCTTGCTTTATGTCAATTTTTGATTTACCTTTGCAAATGACTTGATCAGGCAGAACTCCGACTGCAGGTCAACGGATTTCAAAATGTAAAAAAAGCAATGAAGAGAAATCACCTTGTATATATTTTGTTGCTCACGGGCTGTATGGCGTTTGTGAGCTGTGGACGTAAGAGTCTGGACGAACAGTTCTTTGAGGATGCTCAGAAGGAGACGATGCAGATGTGCCCTCGCAAGATAGATGACTGCACGGTACTGGACAGCATAGTCTATGACATGGAGAAACGGGTGCAGAACCACTACTATACTTTCTCTGGTCACATGGACAGTGAGGCACTATATACGGACAACTTCCGACAGGACATCCGCGAGACCCTGCTTAAGTCGTTGCGCAACGAGATAAAGTTGAAGAAGCAGATGGAGGCAGGCATAGGCTTTGGCTACCACTACTACTCTTCGACCACGCATAAGCCCCTGATGCAGGTGGTCTTCACGAAGAAGGACTATACGGGACCCATGGCGATGCGTACCTTCAAGGAGCGCATGACGGGCAAGTGGGAGGACTACACACTGCGCAACTGCCCTGAGCAGCAGGATGAGTGCACAACACTGGAGGAGGTATCGTTTGACAGCACCGAGATGGTGCTCTCGTACAAGTTCCTGCTCGGTGGTGAGCTGGACATGGACTCACTCACTATCCTCTACCCCGATGCGGAAAAAGAGCTTAAGAAGATGCTTATCAAAAATATACGGGCCGACGAGGCACTGAAGGAGGAGAAGGATAGCGGCGTCAACTATCGAGTATCATACTTCTCAAAGTCTACCAAAGCGAAACTGCTGGATATCAAGATCAAGGGAAAGGAAATTAAGAAGTAACACATCAGAGGTATCGGAAAATAAGATATCTGAATAGAGACATCAGAAAAAGATAGCAGAGAAGAGATGGCGGAATGGCATTGGGTCGCTTCTCGTTAAAGGTTTTAGGCGAGAAAATAGGAAATAGAAAGGGCGCCAACGGAGAGGTTGGGCGCCCTTTGCTATATGGGTGGGAGAAGGGTGGATGGACTACTGTGCCATGCACTCTTCGATGGCTCGACAGAGTTGATCGGGACAGCTGGTGGACTTCATGCCACACTTGACACCATCGAGTCGCCTGATGATATCCTCTGGCTTCATGCCAACGACAAGCTGAGCAAGGCCCTTGGTGTTGCCATCGCAGCCTCCATAGAACTGACAATGCGAGACTACTCCATCTTTTATGGCCACTTCAATGAACTGGCTGCAGGTGCCACTTGTCTTGTACACCGTTTTCTTGATGTCGTCCATGATAGAATAATTAGGAATTAAGAATTAAGTAAGAAGAACTCTGCGATTAAGCGAGAGCATTGCCAAAATAGCTTTTGAGCATTGCAAAGCAAAAGCAGAGTCGAGGCAAAGCCTCAATTATGAATTGCTTCCTCTGTTTCTAATTAATAATTACTCTTCGGGCTTCATATTGGTGTAGACGGTCTGTACGTCGTCGAACTCCTCGAGCTTCTCTACCATCTTGTTGATGGTGGCGCGTGCGTCGTCGTCTACCTCCTTGAGATCGTTGGGGATATAGGTGAACTCACCACCGACTTCCTCATAACCGTCTGCCTCGAGCTTCTTCTGGATCTCGTTGTAGCTGGTGGGCTCACCATAGATGGTGATGGTGGTCTCGTCCTTCTCCTCATCGTACTCCTCGTCGAACTCCTCGTCTACTCCGTAGTCGATCATCTCGAGTACAAAGTCGTCCATGTCCATGTCGGCCTTCTTCTTGAAGGTAAACACGCACTTGTGGTCGAAGAGGAATGACAGAGAACCGGTGGTACCCATGTTGCCGTTGAACTTATTGAAGACGCTACGTACGTCGGCTACGGTACGGGTGGTGTTGTCGGTGAGGGTGTCTACGAAGACGGCTACTCCGTGGGGGCCATATCCTTCATAGGTCACGCTCTTGTAGGCAGACTTATCCTTGCCCAGGGCGTTCTTGATGGCACGCTCGATGTTGTCCTTCGGCATGTTTTCACGCTTGCAGACTGCGATGACGGAACGCAGTGAGGGGTTGTTCTCAGGCTCGGGACCACCACTCTGGACGGCGATGGCAATCTGCTTGCCCAGTCGGGTGAATGTCTTGGCCATGTGGCCCCATCTCTTCAGCTTGGTAGCTTTACGGTATTCAAATGCTCTTCCCATTGTTTGTAGGAGGCCCCCCACTATCCCCCGAGGGGGAAGACCATATAGGGGCCAGGGTCTTATGGTTATTTTATTTTTATTCGGTTGGTCGGTTAATCGAGTATTCGAGGATTCCAGGATTCGAGGATTCAATTATTCGAGGATTCGGTTATCGGAGTTCTGCGCCAAGCTGCTTGGTGAGATTGGCAATCAGCTTCTGCATGATGGCATCGATCTGCTTGTCGTTGAGCGTCTTCTCGTTGTCCTGCAGGAGGAAGTTGACAGCATAGCTCTTCTTGCCGGCAGGAAGGTTCTTGCCTTCGTAGACATCGAAGAGGCGAACCTCGCGGAGGAGCTTCTTCTCAGTCTGATAGGCTATCTTCTCTATCTCGGCAAACTCTATGCTCTTGTCGAGCAGGAGCGCGAGGTCGCGGCTTACGGCGGGGAACTTGCTGATCTCCGTGTAAGTGACATGGAGGCTGCGAGTGAGCTTCATGAGGAGATTCCAGTTGATATCGGCATAGTATACAGGAGCGTCGATGCCGAACTGCTTGAGAACCATGTGGCTCACAATGCCCATCTTGACGAGTGACTTGCCACCACGGTTTTGTATCTCCTGAGCCTTGTCGAAGAGGTCGCTTTCGCACTTGGCAAAGACGAGGCTTCCGAAGGCTACACCTGCACGAGAGAGGATGTTGAGGACGTCGGCCTTCAGCTCGGCAAACGTGGTGTCCTCATCGGCATGAGCCCAACTGCCCTCTACGCGCTTACCGGTGAGCCAGAGTGCAAGGTGATAGTCCTCACTGTAGGCGTCGAGTACGTGCTTGATGACCTCGGGATCGCGACTGCTGCTTACACCGGGTATGATGTCGGCACTCTTGCGCTCTGCATGGAAGTAGTAGCAGTTGCCAAACTCGAAGAAGCGCAGATTGGGCATGCGATGGTTGGTATTGCGAGAAATGCTCTCAAGACCTCCGAAGAGGAGCGTCTGACGCAGGGCGTTGAGGTCCTGACTCAGAGGATTGAGCAGCTTGACCAGGTTTTCTGCCTTGACACTCTCGAGCTGATCGTAGTAGGCACCACGCTGCAGGGAGTTGTTGAGTATCTCATTGAATCCACAACCCACCAGCTGCTCACCGATGAGGTTCTGGAGCTTGTGGCTACGATCGTTCTCGCCCTTCACGCTCAGCGAACTGTTGACAGTCTGAGGTATCTCGATGTTGTTGTAGCCGTAGATGCGCAGGATGTCCTCCACCACGTCGCAGGGACGCTGTACGTCGACACGATAGGGAGGTACCAAGAGGCAGAGACCCGTCTCATCCTCCTTGGCTATCTTCATCTCCAGGCTGGTGACGATGCTCTTGATGGTCTCTGCAGGCAGATGCTTGCCGATGAGACGATCGCAGTAGTCATACTTCAGTTCGACCTCAAAGGGCTTGGCAGGACAGGGATTGATGTCCACAATGTCCATGCTGATCTCTGCACCAGCCAGTTCCTTGGCCATCAGGGCAGCCATCTTGAGGGCGTAGATCTGACCATTGGGGTCGATGCCACGCTCAAAGCGGAAGGAAGCATCGGTGGAGAGGCCATGACGGCGAGCCGACTTGCGGATCCAGGTGGGATTGAAATAGGCACTCTCGAGTACCACGTTGGTTGTGGTGTCGTAGGTACCACTACCCTTTCCGCCAAAGACACCGGCGATACACATGGGCTCCTCTGCATTGCAGATGGCCAGGTCCTGATCGCTCAGCTCGTGAGTCTCGCCATCGAGCGTCACGAAAGGTGTACCCTGAGGCATGGTCTTGACGATGATCTTACCACCCTTGATCATGTCGGCATCGAAGCAGTGAAGAGGCTGTCCGAAGGCCATCATGATGTAGTTGGTGATGTCGACGATATTGTTGATGGGGCGCAGACCGATGATCTTCAGTCGCTCCTGCAGCCACTCGGGGCTGTCTGCCACCTTGCAGTTCTTCAGGCTTACGGCACAATAGCGAGGACAAGCCACCTCATTCTCCACGCTGACCTCAATGGGGAGGTCGTGGCTATCCACCTTGAATGCCTCCACACTGGGCAGATGGAGCGCAGTCTGCTTGCCATTCTGTATGAGCCATGCATAGAGGTCGCGAGCCACGCCGTAGTGGCTGCAACCATCGGCACGATTGGGTGTGATGTCTACCTCGATGATGTAGTCGCTCTCGATGTGATAGTATTCGGCTGCGGGAGTGCCAGGCACTGCATCGGCGGGCAATACGATGATGCCGTCGTGAGAGGTGCCTATACCGATCTCATCCTCGGCACAGATCATACCGAGCGACTCGATGCCACGCAGCTTGCTACGCTTGATGGTGAAACACTCATCGCCATCGTAGAGCTTGGTGCCGAGAGTGGCTACTACCACCTTCTGGCCGGCAGCCACATTGGGTGCACCGCAGACGATCTGTACGGGATCGCCCTGACCCAGATGGACGGTGGTCACATGCATGTGGTCGCTATTAGGATGTGGCTCACATGTAAGCACTTCGCCGATGACGATACCTTCCAGACCACCCTTGATGGATTGTACTTCTTCTACTCCGTCTACTTCCAGACCTGCGCTGGTGAGCGCAGCAGCCACTTCGTCGGCTGTCATGTCGAAATCAACGTATTCGTGAAGCCATTTATAAGATATATTCATTTTCTTGTATGTATAAGTTTCGTGTCGTTGTGAGTATAGGTTTCTTAAAAAATCGTGCAAAGGTACAAAAACGTGTGCAAAAAGCCAAATTTCATAAAAATAAAATAGGTGTGATGGCAGAAAAGCGAACGAACAGCCCCGTTTTCACACTCCATCCCATGCATACGTGCAGCACTTGGGTCACTTAATCCCGGCTACTCCAAATGGCAGACCCTGGACAGGTCTGTGCTACGGTCTTAGAATGGAGATTCTTCAGAGGCCGGTGCGAAGGGGTTCTCATTGGGTACAGGACCGTCCAGCGTGTTGAGATGCGAACCCAGTGTGACCTCCTCTCCCGGCATGGGGATGTAGGCATTTTCACCTGGTTCTTCAAATCGTGCAAACTCTCCACGGAAGGTCAGTGTGACGTCGCCCACAGCACCATTGCGATGCTTGGCAATGATGATCTGCGCCTTGCCGCGAAGGTCGTGACCGTGGTCGTCCTGAAGTATGTGGTAGTACTCGGGACGGTGGATGAAACAAACGATATCGGCATCCTGCTCGATGGCACCCGACTCACGGAGATCGCTCAGCTGTGGACGTTTGCCCTCCAAGCCCTCACGGCCCTCCACACCACGATTGAGCTGGCTCAGTGCGATGATGGGTATGTTGAGCTCCTTGGCCAGACCCTTGAGGTTGCGGCTGATCATGCTCACCTCTTCCTGTCGGCTTCCGTAGTTCATGCCTGAGGCTGTCATGAGCTGAAGGTAGTCGATCATGATCATCTTCACGCCATGCTCACGTACGAGACGACGTGCCTTGGTGCGCAACTCGAAGATACTCAGACCACTGGTGTCGTCGACATAGACGGGTGCATCGATGAGCTGATTGATACGTGCGTCGAACTGAGCCCACTCATGCGGAGCCAGCTGACCATTGCGCAGCTTCTCACCACTGATCTCACACACATTGCCCATCAGACGGCGTGCCAGCTGCACGGTGGCCATTTCCAGAGAGAAGAGCGCCACGGGAATCTTGTTGTCGCAAGCCATCTTCTTCATCATACTCAGCACGAAAGCCGTCTTACCCATGGCAGGACGTGCTGCGATGATGACCAAGTCGCTGTTTTGCCAGCCATTGGTCATCTTGTCGAGTGAGGGGAATCCGCTGGTGAGACCACTCAGGCCACCATCCATGGCTGCAGCCTCCTTCAACATACGCACGGCTTCCTGAATGGCTGGATTGATCTGCTGGGCCGTACCCTTCATGTTGGTCTGCGAGATGCGAAACAGCTCTGCCTCGACACTCTGCATCAGTTCGCCCACATCCTGTGTCTGGTCGAAGGCACCCTGGAGTACACCCGAAGCAAAGGTGATGAGTTGGCGAGCCATGTACTTCTGCTTGATGATCTTGGCGTGGTAGACGATGTGGGCCGAACTGGTCACATTGCCTGCCAAGGTGGTGATATAGAAGGTTCCTCCAGCCTCCTCCAGTCGGTCCGCAGATTCCAGTTGGTCGGTGACGGTAAGGATGTCGATGGGTTTCTGCTGTATGTTGAGCGTCTGTACCGCCTCGTAGATCAGTTGATGGCGATGGTCGTAGAACGACTCAGGGGTGAGTATCTCGCAGATCTGGCTGTATGCGTCCTGCTCTATCATGATGGCTCCGATGACTGCAGCCTCCATCTCGAGATTTTGGGGCTGGCGATGTCCCAGACTGTCCATCTGTGGTACTTCAACCACCTTCTTGCTCGTGCTCTTGCGTGTCGTATTTGCCATAGGGTGTATGTGGGGAAATAAGTTGGTTGTGTATATCGTAGTTGTTTTCTCAAGTTGTGTCGGAGTGAAGAGGCCATGTGGCAAAGGCTTCGGCGGGTCTTTAGCGAGCCCTCTTTCTCCAACTATGCAAAGATAAGGGAAATATCTTAAAAAAACAAAAGACATGATATTTTCTCGAACAAAATTTTAGGTTTGTTCTCAAAATTTAATAACTTTGCCATGCTTAACGAAAAGATATGGCTTAACGAAACGATAACGCCTTATGAAAAGAATATTTATATCCTCCTTGCTGTGCATGACCCTCATGTCGGTCACCATGCCTGCCCTGGCTGCTCCCACGAAGCAACAGAAGAGAGTGGCTTACACGATTAAAAACCTGAAGTTGGACGCTGCTGCGCAGAAGTCGTTGCAACCCCTGCTCATGTCCTACCTCACCGAACTGAAGGCTGCGCAGAAGCCCTATGAGGACATGAAGGACAAATACAAGAACGACATCGACAAGGGCACCCTGACCGACAAGGTGGCCAGTGCACTGCTGGAAGCCAAGTGGAAGAGCGCCAAGGACGAGACGGCTGTGAAGGAGAAGTACGAGAAACAATTTCGCACGGTGCTCTCTGCCAAGAAAGTGTGGTACTGCTTCTCTCTGCTCAATGACAAGATGAGCAAGATTGATGGAGGGAAAGAGAATTAAGACTAGAATAAACGGAATAGATTATTTCTATGCTTGCTGCGAGAATAAATATTAAAAATTCCGTTCATTCCGTTTATTCTAGTCTTAGTTCTTCATTCTAGTTTTCCCCCCCCACCCTATTCACTTATGCCAACAGGTATATCATTGGCTAAAAATTAAGCACTTGCCTGATGAAGAGGTAAGTGCTATTTTTTTGAGTATTTCTTGATGAGGTTGTAGGCCGTGTAGAGGCCATACTCGCCGGCTTGGCTCAGGTCGGCCAGTGCTTCGTCGGTCTTGCCCAAGAGGATACGTGCCAATCCCCTGTTGTAGTATGCCTCGGAGAACTGGGCATCTTCTGCAATCACCTGTGTGTAGGCCTCCTCGGCTTTGTCGTACTCGTGAAGGGCAAAGTAGGCATTGCCCAGATTGTAGAGCGCGCAGAGTAGGTCGTGGTCTATGCTGTAGGCCTGCTTGAGGTCGTCGGCAATCTTGTTGAACTCCAGTCGTACCTCCTGTGTGAGATCCTCGGTATTGGCATAAAGGGCAGTGCGCATCTGGGCTCTCAGGAAGAGTGCGAGGACATTGAGCTTGTCGTCGGAGAGGATGATGTCGAGGTCGAGAATGGCCGACTCAAAGTCTCTTACATAGTAGTAGTCCAAGGCGCGCATCATGAGCGCTTCCGTGCATAGTCCTACGTTGCCATTGGCCTGCTCGATGCGCTGAGTCTGCTTGTTGATGTCGGCAAAGAACTTCTCCGTCTCCTCGGCAGACAGTTTGCTCTCACTGTTGGTCAGACTGAGTTTGCCTGGCAGGCTATTGGCCTTGTTGAACTGCTCCACGAGTGGATGGTATGTGCCTGTGGTGTGGCCCATGCTCTCCATGCTATAATATGACAGTACGAAGGGACGCTCGGGCTTTGCCTCTGCATCACGGTCCTGTACCTTGCCTCGGTACTCGTTGGCATACTGCTCGTGAAACTCCTCCTCGTCGGCTACCACCAGCTTGTTGTAGTCCTCGAGGTTTTGGTCGCTTTCCTTGCGGGTCTTGCTGGTCGACTTCTTCTTGCCCGCCAGTGTACCCTCCATACGTGCCTTCAGTACCTTAAACTCATCGCGCTCTGCCCCATTGGTGTCGCCCAGTTTCCGGCGTATGCTGGCACGCAAGGAGTAGCCGTCCCAGAAGTTGGGATACTCCTGCAGGATGACGGTGATGTCTTGGATGGCACCCTTGTAGTCACCCGTGTTGTTGAGCAGCAAGGCGCGATTGTAGATGGCTACATAGTTGTCCGGCTCATGCTCGATGACAAAGTTGAAGTCCTCGATGGCACGGTTGTCGTCTCCCACCTGTGCACGAAGCAACGCACGGTTGAAGTGGCCCACATAGCTGTTGTTGTTGAGTTCCAGAGCAGCGTCGTAGTCGCTCATGGCTCCGCGAAGATTGTCTTGGTTGTAGCGAGCTAAAGCACGGTTGATGTAGAGATCGTGCTGACGAGGAGATTGCAGGATGGCCTTGTCGAGGGCCTCCTCCCCCTTGGCATACTCATTGCGCTTGAGGAGCATAAGTGCTTTCACGCTCCAGGCCTGACCGTCGAAGGCATTCACCTCGATGGCCTTGTCTATCCATGTCTCTGCCCCCACGGTGTCGGTCTTGGCCAGAGCCACCTGTGCCTTGATGGAGTAGTTGTTGGATGTCTTGGGCCACTTGCCTATCATCACGTCGAGGCAGGAGTCTGCTCGATCGTACTCTTTCAGTTCCACCTGGCATAGTACCATGTTGTGCCAGTAGTCCGCATTGTCCGGATTGATATCAATGGCCTTGCGGTAGTCTTCCTCTGCCTGTGCATACTTGGCTGTATTGACACGGCATAGACCCCTGAGCACATAGTAGTTCTCCGTGTAGGGATTGCGTTGAATGGCATTGGACACATCGCCTTCTGCGCCGTTGAAGTCCTCCAGATAGAACTTAGCAAGTCCGCGAAAGAAGTAAGGCTCGGCCAGATGTGGCTTGGCGCTAATGACCAGACTGAAGCGCTGTATGCTCAGCACATAGTCCTCATAGTACAGCGCGCTACGTCCCATGATCATGACTCTGTCTGTGTTGAACTGAGCCGAGGTGTGTAGTGAGAAGAATAGCATAAAAAGTATGGCACAGGAGAGTTTCCTATGCCAACTTGTATATGACATTTTAGTCGAACGAGTGTTCATAAATTGCTATTCTTCAGATGGATGCGCTGATGCGTTGAACCATTGGTATAATATCGGACGAGTGGCTCGTGAGATTTTATCGTCTCACCTTCACCTTGTAATTGCAAGAGAAGTTGCCCTTGAGCAGTGCATTGAGCTTACCCTTGACAAGCTGTTTGCGCAGACCAGTGAGATGGTCGGTGAACACCTTGCCTTCGAGGTGGTCGAACTCATGCTGCATCACTCGGGCGAGGTAGCCACCTACCCACTCTTCGTGCTCTTCAAACTTCTCATCCTGATATCTCACCTTGATGCGAGTGGGGCGAACCACCTTCTCATGAAGGCCAGGAAGTGAGAGGCAGCCCTCTTCCGAAGAATCCTTCTCGGTGTCATCGTACTCCAGGATGTGAGGATTGATGAAGGTATGTATGTATCCGGCATATTCGGGAAGGTCTTCGCTCAGGAGATCCAGGTTGATCACCACGAGACGAATGCTGAGTCCCACTTGGGGTGCAGCCAGTCCGATACCTTCGCTCTTGTCGAGTGTGTCGTACATGTTTTGGATGAGTTCGGGCAGATTGGGATAGTCGGGAGTGATGTCTTCTGCCACTTTTCTCAATACGGGTTGACCCAGTGTGTATATGGGAAGTACCATGTATTTGCGATGTTTGAGTGATTAACTATAATGAACTGAGGGAGGATGTGGACAGCGGACTGCGTGCTTCCATCCAACTTTGAAGTATGATGGTGGCGCTGATCTCGTCGACCAAGGCCTTGTTTTGTCTGGCTTTCTTGCCAAGTCCGGCTTCGATCATGGTGCGGTGAGCCATCACGCTGGTGTACCGCTCATCGTACATTTCGATGGGGATGCTGGGCAATGCTTGCTGAAGTCGGCTTGCAAAAGCCTTCACGCGTGGCAGATTGTCGCTGTCTCTTCCGTTGGCCTGCTTGGGCAGTCCGATGATGAAACGCTCCACAGGTTCGCGGGATACGTAGTTCTTCAGGAATTGCAGCAACTCTTTGCTTTCCACCGTACAGAGACCTCCAGGTATGATCTGCAATGGGTCTGTCACGGCAAGTCCAGTGCGTTTGGCTCCGTAGTCTATTGCAAGTATTCTTCCCATTCGTTCTTATATTCTTTCACCGCTTCCTGCTTCAGCCCATAAAGCTAAAGCAAAAAGCGGTGAAATGTTTTTGATGAATTGCGTTGGCAGGAAGAGAAGCAGATTTTGCTCCGTTTCATCCGTTCTTGTCAAGCGCATTCATGCGTGGATAGCTATCTTACTTTGAGTAAAGCAGCCATGCACCCTGATACTGGCTCTCAAGAGTAGCGCGGCTCTGTGCAGCCTCAGCCTTGGTGTCGAAGCTGGAAGCTACTACGCGATACCACTCGCTGCCATTGACGGTAGCCTTCACTACAGCAGCCTTGTAGCCTGCGCTGATCAGCTTGTTGTAGAGGGCGGTAGCGTTGGCAGGTACACTCATACTTGCTACTACTACACCGTATGCCTTAGGCTGTGTACCCATCACCAGGGTGGTCACCTCGGTACGTACGGGGACATTGCTCAAATCCTGTACGGGAGTGACAGTAGTGGTAGGGGTGGTGGTCACCTGTGTGGTAGTGGTCTGAGTGGTCACGGGAGTGTTGTAGGTGGTCTGCTGAGCAGCCTGTGCCTTCTCATAAGCCTTCTTGTAAGCACTCTCCTTGCTCTTGCAAGAGGTCATGGCAAAAGCCACGGTAAGGGCTGCACCCAATACGAAAATCTTCTTCATTACGTTATGATTTAAGATATGGTTAATGTTATTTGTTATCTATATTATTTTATGCGTACAAAGATAATGTTTTTTTTGAAAATATCAAATGGTCTCTCACAAAAAAAAAGTTAAAAAGAGGAAGAAAAATGTGCATGATAACTAAATTATTACTATCTTTGCGTACAACCAATTAAAAACTTACAATTATGAAGAGTATTAATTATCTTTTGGCATTCATTGGTGGTGCTGCAGTAGGTGCTGCAGCTGGTCTTCTTCTGGCACCTGAGAAGGGCTCAGATCTTCGTGCAAAAATCATGGAGGCTCTTCACAAGCGCGGAATCCGTCTCAATAAGAAAGAGATGGAAAGTCTCGTAGATGAGATCGCAGAGGAACTTCAGAACGAGAACGAATGAAGCAAGATAGCACTCAGGAGCAGTTGAAGGAACTTCTTCTGGAGGCCAAGAAGTACTATGGCTATCAGAAGGAGTTTCTGAAGTTGTCTTTGGCCCAACAACTCACTCACATACTCAGTGCTATAGCCATAGCGCTGGTGAGTGTGGTTTTGGCCCTTGTCATCGTTATGTTTCTGGGTTTGGCGTTGGTTCACTGGATAGGCGAAGCCATAGGCAACATCGGTTTGTGCTATGCCATTTTCGCCCTATTCATGGCATTAATCCTGGCTTTGTTCTACCACAATCGTCGTAAATGGGTGGTACTACCTCTGGCAAGACTCTTTACCAGAACCTTCTTAGAAGAGAAGGAAGAGGCTGATGCTTCTGAAATCGGCGATGAAGTGGCTCAATAATGGCTTGTATGGACAGAATCTCGATGACAAAGATGGACGAACTCGAATGGCTGGAGTATCGCAAGAAGATGGTAGCCCAGCAGATGGAGAGGAGTCGTGCCCGTATGCACAAGGGCTACGAGCAACTTACGGGTAAAGAGCAAGTTCCTTCGGGCAAATGGGGCAAAACAGCCTACCTGCTATCGAAGAGCGGCACCATCATCAATGGTATTCGACTCGGACTCAAGATAGGTACTGCTGTGAGTACCCTGCTTAAGGTGAAGCGTGCCTTTTCCAAGAGGCGTTAAGCTTAACCTCGCAAGATCGTTTGGCACATCCCTGCCCTTCATTTGATATAAGTCCGTTTCTCCATTTTATCTATTTGTTCCCATATCACCGAATCTTTTTAGTCAGTATACTTATATGGCACCAGGCCTTTGGGTCTGGTGCTTTTTCTTTGTTGTGGATATTCATCTGGGAATGAGCGAAAATATAAGAAAAAGAAAAAACTTGAATGCACTTGATATTCCGTCCAAGTGACTTTTGGAAAAGTCCTAATGTGGTTCGCTCGTACGGGCAGAAGTCCCAAAGTGATTTTCGATGCGTTAGCATAAAAAAAGTGTTGTCCCCAAACTCACGCTCGAGGACAACCACAACACAAACACAAAATAAAACACGATAAATTCTGACGTCTGAAACATTATGTCTCTGGGATGGCTTGGATTCGCATCTTCGTTGCTCCCACGTCAGATTTCGTTTCTAAAAAATCTAAAATAGTATCTTTTGTAGTGTGCGCTTTGTGAGATATTACATGATACCACGCTCACGCAGTGCGCACTGCCATTTCCATGCTGATGCCAATACATCCTCTACTGGAGTGTCTGCCTTCCAGCCGAGTACTTCATTGGCCTTGGTGACATCGCCCCATACCTTTTCGATATCGCCCTCACGACGAGGTGCGTAGCTCCAAGGAAGCTTCACGCCAGTAGCCTTTTCAAAGCCCTGGATGACTTCGAGGGTTGAGAGGCCGGTACCGGTACCGATGTTGAATACCTCTACGGGCTCTGTCTCCTTCTCCAGTACGCGCTCCATAGCTTTTACGTGAGCCTTGGCAAGGTCTACCACGTAGATATAGTCACGGATACAGGTACCGTCGGGTGTATTGTAGTCGTTGCCGAAGATCTTCAGTTCTTTGCGGATACCGATAGCGGTCTGCGTCACGAAAGGAATCAGATTCATAGGCACACCATTGGGCAATTCACCGATGAATGCGGTGGGATGTGCACCGATGGGGTTGAAATAGCGAAGGATGATGGACTTGATGTTGGCACCCGAGTGGATGTAGTCCTGGATGATCTCCTCGTTGATCTGCTTGGTATTGCCGTAAGGAGAGAGTGCCTTCTGGATGGGAGCCTTCTCTGTGACGGGGAGGTTCTCAGGAGTGGGCTGTCCGTATACGGTGCAAGAAGAAGAGAAGATGATACCCTTCACGTCGTACTTAGGCATCAGCTCAAGCAGGTTGACGAGGCTGATAACATTGTTGCGATAGTACAGAAGAGGCTTCTCTACACTCTCGCCTACTGCTTTGCTGGCAGCAAAGTGGATGATGCCCTTTATCTTGGGATATTTCTGGAACACAGCTTCTGTGGCCTCAAAGTCGCGAAGATCCACCTGCTCGAAAGCGGGACGGATACCCGTGATCTTCTCGATACCGTCGATGACGTCGGCAGAAGAATTGCTCAAGTTGTCTACGATAACCACTTCGTAGCCTGCATTCTGAAGTTCAACAGTAGTATGAGAACCAATGAATCCGGTTCCACCTGTTACTAAGATTGTCTCTTTCATGTTTAGAATTTTTCTTTTACCCTACAAAAATACAATTTGCTCGTTAATCCACAAAAATATTTCAGTTTTTTTTTGCTATTTATGCATTATTTGTCACAAACATGGAAAAAATATGCATATTCAAGAAAAAAGTCCGAGCGATTTCACGCCCGGACTCTTATGTTAGTGGATCTTTGTAAGACCGATAATCGGCCGATCAATTCAAGCCAAAAAGTGTGCCAAGACCCTTGTCTACGCCGCTGAAGCCCATGAAAGCCATAGCCAGCAGACCAGCGGTGATGAGCGCGATGCTCATGCCCTGAAGTGCCTTGGGGATGGCTACACGTGCCAGCTGCTCGCGGATACCGGCAAACACTACCATGGCCAAAGCAAAGCCGATGGCGGTACTGAGTGCGTAGACCACACCGGCCACCAGACCGGCCTCTTCGATGCCTGTGTGGGCATAGGTACCCTGAGCCACCTGGATGGCAACACCGAGGATACAGCAGTTGGTGGTGATGAGGGGAAGGAACACGCCCAGTGCCTGATAGAGGCTGGGGCTGACTTTCTTGAGTACGATCTCTACCATCTGTACAAGAGCTGCAATCACGAGGATGAAGGCAATGGTCTGGAGGTATACCAGATCGAAGGGCTCAAGCAGAAGTGTCTGGATGAGGTAGGTCACGATGGTGGCAATGGTAAGCACGAATGCAACGGCAGCTCCCATACCGGTAGCAGTCTCTACTTTCTTGCTTACACCCAGGAAGGGACAGATACCCAGGAACTGGGACAGCACTACGTTGTTGACGAAGATGGCTGTGATGAAAATAAGAATGTATGCCATAACTTTTATGCTTTCTTGATCTTGTTAACAATAGCAATCAGATATCCCAGAGCGATGAATGCACCAGGAGCGAGCACGAAGACGAGCGCACCGAAGCTGTCGGGGAACAGTTCGAAGCCAAATACCTTACCGGTACCAAGCAACTCACGCACACCGCCCAGCAAGGTCAGTGCGATGGTGAAACCAAGACCCATACCCAGTCCGTCGAAGATGCTGGCTACGGGTGAGTTCTTGGCTGCAAATGCCTCTGCACGTCCCAAGATGATACAGTTTACTACGATCAGGGGGATGAACAAGCCCAAAGATGCGTATACCTCAGGTACATAGGCCTGAAGGCACATCTGCAGGATGGTCACCAGTGATGCGATGACTACGATGAATGAAGGGATGCGAACCATATCGGGGATGAGGTTCTTGATGAGCGAGATGACAAAGTTGCTGCATACCAGTACGGCCATCGTTGCCAAACCCATCGACATACCGTTGAGTGCACTTGAAGTGGTACCCAAGGTGGGGCACATACCCAGGAGAAGTACAAAAGTAGGATTCTCCTTGATAATACCATTTAAAAATACTTTAATGTAATTCATATCACAGGGTCTCCTTTCTTTTAGTTTTGATCATTTTCTGTTGCTGCCTGCTGAGTGGCTGCCGTTGCACCGTCGTACGACTCAGCTTCCTCTTCGTCGCTCGACATGAGGTCGTATTCGTCATCGTCGATACCCAGTACGTCCTCACCAGCGCTTGCGTCCTGACTTGTGAGGAAACCGGCCTTCACGGCTGCCTGATGTGCGGCATTGACTGCACTCAAGAAGGAGCGGCTGGTGATGGTAGAGGCGGTGATGGCATCTACGTCGCCACCGTCCTTCGACACGCTTACATTGTCCACACCGGGGGTGAGGCCGATGATGCTGCCCTTGCCACCTTCTTGGAACCACTCGCCTGCCTTCGCACCCAGACCGGGAGTCTCCTTGGTCTCGAGGATGCTGTAACCAAGGATCTTGCCTTCCTGGTCGAAGCCTACCATGATGGTGAGGTCACCGCCGAAGCTTGCATTCTTGGGGTCTACGGCCTTCACGGCTACGCTGCCGTTTTCTGCCTGTTGAACGGTCATTCCGTCCACTTCGACGGTATTGACTATCTTCACGTTGTTGTCCTTGAGGACGTCCTTTACAGCCTGGGCTTCATTTTCTGCCTTGATCTGTTCGATGGCATCCTTGGTGATGCTATTCACGTAGGCCAGACCTGCACCGGCTATCACTGCGATCACGGTGAGTACCACGGCCATGTTGTACCATGTAGAAGCTAATTTTTTCATTTGGCTGCCTCCTTTCTTACTACTTCACCGAAGCGCTTGGGTTTGCAATAGGTGTTGATGAGGGGAGTAAATGCATTCATGATGAGGATGGCAAAACTCATACCCTCGGGATAAGCACCCCACAGACGGATCACTACGGTCAGGAAACCGATGGCACAACCATAGATGATCTGACCATTAGGAGTCATGGGTGAGGTGACATAGTCGGTAGCCATGAAGCATGCTCCGAGCAGCAGACCACCGGTCAGTACGTGGAACAAGGGGTTGATGTACTGGCTGGGATCGATGAGCCAGAGTGCACCGGTGATCACTACGACGGTACCGATGATGCTCACGGGGATGTGCCAGGTGATGATTTTGTTCCAGAGCATGTAGCCCAGACCGAGCAAGAGGCAGAGGGCGCTGATCTCACCGATAGAACCGTGTGAAAGTCCGATGAAATTTTGCAGGATGTCAAATTCCTCGCTGGTAGCCTGTGCACCCATCATGCTCAGCTGAGCCAAGGGAGTAGCTACGGTCTCTCCGTCTACATCGGTCAGGAAGAGGCTTCCATAGCTTTCGGGTACGGCCCAGTTGGTCATCTGAGCGGGGAATGAGATGAGCAGGAACACACGACCCACCAGTGCGGGGTTGAAGGGGTTCTGACCCAAACCGCCGAAGGTCATCTTGCCGATACCGATGGCCACGAGGGCACCGATGATGATGATCCAGATGGGCAAGGTGCTGGGCACATTGAATGCGAGGAGGATACCCGTGAGGATGGCCGAACCGTCGCAAATGGTCTGACGCTCGCGCTTGAGGAGGTACTTTGTGATGGCCCACTCAAAGAAGACACAGCTCAGCACCGATGTTGCCATGACTATCACTGCACCCAGGCCAAAGACGAGTAGCGACATGACCAGCGCAGGTATCAAGGCTATACATACACCATACATGTTTTTCTTCACGGAGTCTCCGCCGTGCACGTGTGGTGAAAGTGAAACTATTAATTTATTTGCCATGATTGTTCTTTATTATTATAATAAGGTGTAGGAAAATGGAAAATGCAGTTGGTTGCCTTCTCACTATGGAGGAGGTTTCCGACTTCCAGCTTCCTTTTTATTTTTTAGCGGCTCTGCTGCGTATGATACCCATGACGGTGGTCTTACCGAGACGGATATTGTCGAGCATAGGACGATGGCTGGGGCATGTGAACTGACAGCTACCACACTCGATGCAGCTTACCACATCGTTGGCCTCAGCCGTCTCCCAGTCACCCTGAGCACTTACAGTTGCCAGCAGGTAGGGCTCCAGACCCAT
>JAZLII010000030.1:0-8080 GCA_045617275.1 Bacteroidaceae bacterium | reverse complement strand
TATGCCGTCGCTCTTGGCTCCTAGGATGTTGATCTGACCCTGAGCTTTCTTCAGCTGTATATACTCCTTGGCGCTGATGGCATGGCGGGTGTTGCCCGTGACATTGAGCGTACCGGCCTTGTCGATCTCAAGGTGACCCTTGCAATAGAGAGCGGCCTTCCAGTCTCCGTCTGCTCCGTCGATAAGCGTGTTGACTGTACCTTTAACCAGCTCTAAGGCAACGCGTTTGCCACACTGCAGATCGATGGCAGGCCCATTAGGATTGGTGATGCTCACCCCGTCAAGTACGATAGTAGACTTAAAAGTCGCATTATAGAGAAACGATCCGTAGGAAGTCTCACCCATGAGCTTGAAAGTCAGTTCTTCTGTGGTATTCTCATTGTTGACGATGACATTGGCACCACTCACACTTACCGATACGCCATGCAGGAAGTAAGGATTGTCGATGATGACCGAATCACCATTGTACCTTACGCAGAAAGACTCAGGCATCTCCACATAATCCATGGCGGCCACGTCGGAGCGGTCAATGGTCACGGTGCGCTCTCCGCTGACCAGGATGAACTGCGTGAGGTCTTCGCTGAAGGTGATCTCGTCGATGCTGGTGACCAGGGCGTAGTCACGGTTGCCATTCTGGTGCAGGATCATGAGCGCCTTTTGGGCCCATGATGTGCTTGCTATGAAGCTAAGTACGAAGGAAAGGATGATGTATTTCATTTGATGACTTTGCGCGTATCCTTGTCCGTTTTGATAATAGTAATGGTCTTGCGCTTATCCTTTTCACTCTTGCGTGTGCCGTCCAAACGGAAGTTTTTGACAGGAAGTTTGACCACGCTTCCTGCCACGATGCGTGTGGTGGAGTCATCTATCTCGGCAAACTTCATACCCTTGATGTCATCTATCACAAAGGTCAGCTTGTCGCCGTTGCGCATGGCGATGTACATCTCGGTATCTGTATAGTTCACCTTGCTAATCTCTGCCAGCGAAAGAGTTTCCTCAGACTTGGATGTCTGGATGAGAAGGGCTGGTACTGTATCAGCCAGACATGGAACCATGAGTGCCAAGGATAGAAAGGAAAGGAATATCTTCTTCATAATTATATTTGTATTAATGGGCCGGGGCTGGGCGTTCACCTTTAGCAGCACGCTCGTGGAGTTTTCGCTGAATATCTTCCTCCACCTCATAGAACTTGATGAGCTGACTATCAGTCAAAATGGCAGAGAACTTCTCCATGTAAGCCAGACGAATCTCCTGAGCATGATGCTGCGCTTCCATCTTGTTCTTAATATTTTTTACCTTTTGAGCATCGGTCATGCCGTGCTGTCCCTTGGATGGCACATCCTTATCCCCCTTGGGATGAGCCATGCCAAGACCTTTCTTCATGCCACCCACACTCGGCTTCTTCATCTCTGAAGGATTTTGTTTCATGGGGGTGGGACGAAGCGACTGGAGTGCAAGGCAATACTGTTCATAGACAGGGGCAAACTTTTCCTTCACCTCATCAGTGAGATCGAGACGGAGACATACCTCCGCCAGACGAGCCTGAAAGAGACGCTCCTGAAAATCTTTTCGTACATGCTGTGCCATGACACAAGTAGTTACGCAGAACATCAACAAGAGAAATGTAATCTTTTTCATATTGTCAACTTATTTGAAAGCAAATTAATGGGTCAGTCCATGAAGGGTTCGTTGTCATCCCATTCCCAGTCATGCGTTAGGGCTTCACTCGCACAATAGTCTCTGAGCAGAGAGACTTCCTCTTCAGAGATATTGTCGAGAAACGTGTCGAGCGGGGCTTCGTCGGAATGGTGCTGATGCAACAAGACCCATCCGGTGCTGCCCACGGTAAGCAGAACAATGAGCATGGCGGCTATGCGAAGCAAAGGCCGGCTTTGACGCACAGGACGTCCAGAACGAAGTGCACTTGCCGTAGCATCGGCCAGCAAGAGGTCAACGTAGGACTGCTCTTCCTTAAAAGGCATCTTTTTTCCTATCTCGTCTATCGTCATAGTGTATGATTTTTAAGGTATTCTTCTATCTTCGTTTTAGCAAAATGATAATTGGTCTTCAGCGTACCTACACGCTTGCCCGTGACTTTGGCAATGTCTTCGTAGGTCATTTCGTCAAAGTAGCGCATATTGAAGACCAGCCGCTGCTGGGTGGGTAGCCGGAGGAGTGCCTCTTGCAAGAGGTACTCGGGCTTGCTGGCCTCCACACTCACTTCTGCACGGAGCCTCTCAATCAGTTCGGGACGCAAATCATCGATGGACTGGAAGAGATGTGTGTGACGGCGAAGCATCTGCAAGGCCTCATTGGTAGCTATACGGTATATCCATGAGCGCAACTGACTGGCATCACCCGAGAAACGGTGAATATTGTTGTATATCTGCAAGATGCTGTCTTGTAAGACGTCCTCTGCATCCTCGTGTCTTACCACGATGCGACGCACATGCCAGTACAGCTTCTCGCCATACTGCTTCATGAGCATACGAAAACCATGATCCCGTGTATCAGGATTGCGAAGCGCGTGGAGAATAGAGGTATCGTCTGGGGTCATCGAGACAGAATTGTGGACAGGACTTATGGGATAATGTGCCAGTAGCAATTTAACATATTAATAAGATGCTTCGACAAGAAGAAAGTTAAAAGGGCATATTAGACCCCCCCCCCCAGCTATATGTCGGGAGGCACATAGCCAAGGGGAAACCATTCTGAAAAAATCTATCCCAAAGGAATATTATAACTGTGCCTTTGGACCACCGACGGGGCGCTGTCCCATACCAGGTCGCTGTCCCTTGCCCTTACGAGGTCCGTCCTGTGCGGGCATGCCATGACCTGGCTTCATGCCTGACTTACCCTGCATACCTTCTGCAGGCATGCCCATCTGACCGCCCTTCATAGGGCGAGGGCGCTGACTGTTCATCATACCCGAAGAAGGTCTTTGCGAGGGGCGTTCGGGGCGCTGTGCCTGAACGGCTGTAGCAAATACTCCACTAAGGAGGAGTGCTATCAAACTCAACATTACTTTACGCATAAGCTTTGATGTTTTAAAAAAGGTTGAACTTCTATAAACGTGGCCTTCTGGCCTTCTCTCTGTCGAGGGATCCAACAAGAGGGCCCTTCTTGCTATTCGCCTCTAACATAAAGATGCAGCGATAGTACCTGAAGTTAAAAAACGGAGAGCATTTTCGTGACCATACCACATGAAAAACAACCGGCATGCTTAGCAAAAAAACATTCATTACGACCAATTTTTCCTTCTTTTCGTAGAATTTGAACATAGAGATGCAGACGTAAAAGATTTTTTTGTATATTTGCATCGTCTTAGGAGTGACTGAGACAACACAAAGGATAACAACAGGATAACAACCAAAACTCTAAATAATGAAAAAACTATTTGTGATGCTGGCCATGATGCTGGCTACATGCAGTCATATCTGTGCCTTCGACTTTGACGGCATAGATCTCAACCAGCCTTTCATCAAGGTTGCACAGGAGATAAGTAAGCGTGGATATGCCTACGACAGTGAGCGCAACTGCCTCAAAGGAGTGTGCAAGGGTACAGAGATCTACCTCTCCTTCAACTACTTAGATGTAAAGAAAAAAGGCATGGTGGGACAGCTCGTCGTGGAGATACCGATGAAGGAAGCCGGACAGGCGTTGCAAAACGTAACCGAACTCTTCAACGTGATCTACCACCAAGTGGAGCAGGCTCCTGGCGTGATCTCCTACGAGGTGGACAAGGACGGTACCCTACTCCATCTGAGCCAGAAGGGTAGCTCCATACTTCTCACCTACAACACCCCTTACTACAAGGAGAAAAAATAGGCACATATCTATCACACACATACGCATACACGACAGAAGACGGACTCGAAAGGGTTCGTCTTTCATTGTGTTACGGGGTTTAACGGGGTTTAACGGGAAAATAAAAAAAACAAGAAAAAATGCATAACATAGTTATGGGGAAAGGGAAAGGAAAGATGGAGGGATTTCCTACCCCGTTTTAGGGAAAACCCTACTAAACCCACCCCCCTATATGGCCGTCATAATAACGTAAGCCGAAAGGAAATACATCACAGCAAGCTTACGAAAAACAAACAACGAGAAACGAACAAAACAAACAAACAAGAATTATTAACAACTTAAAAAATAAAGATTATGAAAAAGATGATTTCAATGGTGTTCGCAATGGTATTGGCAATGGGTTCAATGAGTGCACAGACTACTACTAAGAATGTGGAGACCGCTCCCTTCGACAAGATACAGCTCGACGTGACTGGACGCGTAAAGGTGGTAGACGGACATCACTACGGCGTAACCGTTCGCTCCAACGACAAGGACCTCGCAGAGGATGTGATGGTAACCGTAAAGGACGGCGTACTCGACATCACCAGCCGTTCGGGTGAGATGCTCTCCAACGAGGACGCATCGCTCGTCATCACCATCGTGACTCCTCACAATCCCGAGATAGAGACCTCTTACAACCTGGAGACACTCGACGTGGAGGAAGATCCCGAGACCATCAACGAGCTGGTACCTGCCGATCGTATGAATCCTTTCTTCGGAATGCCCGGCCGTGGTCATCACTTCGGTTTTCCTCACATGGCAAGAGGTTTTAGATTCTAAGCCGACTATTCCCCGCGAGATTTAAGATTATTATATAAATAAGGTAGAATATAGTAGAGCAAAAAGTTAATAGAGCAAAAAAAGACCCGTCACAAGGGCGGGTCGAAGGATGAGCGGTGACGGGAGTCACTGCTCATTTCTTTTTTGCGGTTTGACTATTTGGTCTTTAACAACCAAAAAGCAAAGCGGGTGAACAACCTACCAAGCTACAACTTGATGAATATCTTCCTGACATAGAGACCCCAGGCGATGAGTGCCATGAGGAGGTCGAAGCTGAGAGCATAGCAGAGGGAGGCCCACTGGGGAGTGAAGCCCATACCGATGAGGGCCTGACTCATGGTATCTCCCACGCCCATAAGGCCCATCACAGGAGCAAGCATCTCACTACATACATAGAGAGCAATGGCATTGGAACCAAACCACAGTAAGGGACGGCACCAAAGCGAAGGGCGCTGAGGGTGGGCAAAAGGATCCACTTGCTCGTCGACCCAGCGAATGAGGAGAGCCAGGAGCGCAGATGCCAGACCGCAGGTGACAAGCACATAGCTGGGAGACCAGATGCGCTTATTGAGAGGGAGACCGTAGCTGAGCAGATAACCCGCCACAATGAGCAAGGAGGAGAGCGTTAAGAGACGAATGAGACGCTCTGCGAGAGCACGCTTCTCCTTCATAAGCAAGCCGACATAAAGGCCTATAAGCGTGTGGGCAATGCTGGGGAAGGTGCCCAGCAACCCTTCGGGATCGATAGCGCTCTTATGATAAAGATGTGCCTCGCCCACCAAAGCACGGTCGATGATGTAAGCTATGTTGGTCTCATCCTGCGCATAGCCGTTACCCCAAAGCAGAACTACCGCATAGCCCACCAGAAGGGAGACCACGGAGCACCAAAGTACCTTGACTGACCACTGATATCGCTTAGCATAGTAGTGGAAGACGCTCACGGCAAGATAGCAGAGGGCTATACGCTCCAACACGCCCCATACACGAAGATTGGGCAGAATATCTTGTGCACCCCATATCCACATATCCCAGGCGTGAAGAGCGACACCTAAGGCAAACATCTTCACACTACGCCAGAAGACAGGTGCAAGCGCGGTCTTACTGGACATGGGGATACTCACTCCCACCATGAAGAGGAAGAAGGGGAAAACGAGGTCGCACGGGGTAAGGCCGTTCCATGCAGAATGAACCAAAGTGGAGAAATGCTCATGGCCAGCACCATTGTTGACAAGAATCATACCGAAGACGGTGAGACCACGAAGTATGTCAAGAGAAAGAAGTCGTTTAGAAGATGTGCTCATATTGGTTTAATAAGTCTTTTAAGATTCGAGAGATAATGCGATTGGCCACAGTGATGGGGTCGCCTTCGGACTCTGAGGCATAGAGATTCTGCTGGTGTGTCCAGGGTTCTTCCATGGCGTACCAGTCGACCGTGAGCGCAGGATTGTCCTGGGCACTCTTGAGCTGCGAAGAGTTACCCACGGGCAACATGGGTAGCTTACCACGCAGTTCGTCTTCGAGTATGCCGAGATAGTGATTCCAGCGTGGATAGTAGAAGTCTCGGAGGAGGCCTTCCCATTCTTTATGTGCATAGTCGCGGAGCTTGCCGGTGTCGGCACAATAGCGATTGCCCCAAGTGGTGATCTGCACACGGGCATTCCACTCATAGAGTCTGGCCTCCTCGTTATTGGTGGCTACGCTCTTAGCCTGCTCCAACCAACGCCCCACACGAAACTCAGACCGGGTGGCCAGGAGACTATCCTGTGAGAGGAGAAGATCAAGGAACTCACACTTATGCTTTCTAAAAGAGTCCTCATCAAAGCTCTTGAAGTCGGCCACCAACTGATGGTAGACCACACGAGCCCTATCGGCAATGGCCTGACGGCAAACGTCCACCAGGTCGTACTCATAGTTGCCATTACCCTTCAATTGGTCCGCACACTGTAGAAGAAGAAATGCAGCCTGCAAGGTTGTGTTGGGGTCATAATAGGGTGTCATCTTGGACCACGAGGAGGCTTGGTAACTATCCAGAGAGGGACGGCTGCAGAAGATACTCTCGCTGGGGCCCTGCTGATTGTTGCCCTGAGGGCAATTGAGGATACAATCGGCCAGAAGATCCCCCCATGACATATGAATTTTCAACACACAATCCTGTGTCGGAAGATCTGCCGTATCAGGATCATAGCATCGGGGTGCTATGCCATATCGAGCCAGACCATATTCCGCCACCCAATTGTCCTTCTGGATTCTTTCGTTACGCCAAGGCAGTTCGCTCATCAACTCGTACATCACGGGGTTGGTCTCGCTACCTTCCATCGTGAAGCCCCAGCCCTTCATGTGCTCGGCATAGTGCTCACTCGCATTGTAGAAGTTGTTGATGAGCTGGTCCATGCGTCCATGCAAACCCACATTGGCACCAAAATTCTCCAGCATGCAGAAGAGCCAGTCGTGACCTCTGTATCCTTCGGGACGATACCACACGCTATTGGGATCGCCATACTGTGGACGGCACTCGCTGAAAAGGTCAAGGATGAGCAGATCGCCAGGTTCTATGGCCATGATCATCTCGTCGCGTGGATTCTCACTCCAGCCTTGCAAGACCCACTTAGCCTTAGCGTTGCCATACTCCTTCATGGCACGCATGATCTCCTTGCCCGCATCTCCGATATTGAGATCCTCAGGCAGATTCTTAGCCTCATGGAAGGGGTCCATGCTATAATAGTCGGCCTTGCCAAAGAGCTTGGTTGCCTCTTCATAGTAGAGGCGTGCCCATTCGTCGAAGCGGGAGTCACCGGGATAGAGCACGCCGGGGCGGGTGAAGCCATTCCAGAGATCCAAGGAAGACTGTGAAGACTCACCAGTATCCTCAAAGGCATCACCGTCTTTCAATTTGCCATTCTCATTTTTCAATTTTCCATTCTCAATTTTCAATTTGCTGGGTACCATGCCACTGTAACCAGGCAGTACGGGATGCATGCCATACTCCTTCATGCGCTGTACGATCTTCTTCTGCAAGGCTTCCTGCTGACGGTACCAGTTGATAGGCAGGGGGCCACCCCACCCTTCGAGGTTGTTCATCTCCCACCATGCCAGGAAGGCAGGGCCGGCGATGAACTGTCCCACCTCATCCTCCGTATAACCGAGGCGGAGGAGCATATTGCGCCAGATACACTCGGTACCCACAGCTGCCAAAGGCATGTTGATGCCATGCAAGGCCATCCAGTCTATCTCCGTCTCCCAGCGCGACCAGTCCCAGAAGGGCATGGAGTAGGAGAAGGTGCAATAATTGAAATCGTAGCGCAAGGTAAGATCGGTCTCGTGGCGCTCCGTCTTCTCCACCTTGGGGAGCTCGGCAGGCAGGTTGGCACGCATCTGATTCCACGAGAGATGGACGCCACAATAGTACTTCAAGTACCAGATTAAGCCAACTGCCGCATTGACATAGTTATTA